>JBFKCZ010000073.1:0-9109 GCA_041620035.1 Pseudomonadales bacterium | reverse complement strand
GCAGCGGCAACGAGGCCTTCGACCGGTCCGCCGAGCAGGCGATTCGGAAGGCGGGCAAGTTCGATGTCCCCAAGGAGCCGGAGGTGTTCGAGGCGTACTTCCGCAGGTTGCCCGTGTTGTTCAAACCAGAGGATTTATTGCGTTGATCTACCGAATTCTGATGTTGGCCTTGCCGTTCGTGGCACAAGTGACGTTCGCGCAGGTGGCGATCGAAATCGACCGTGGTTACGACAATCCGAAGAAGATCGCGATCGTGCCGTTCGGCATGAGCGCGAATCTTCAAGGTGTGGAGGACCCGTCCGGCGTGGTCTCGTTCGACCTGGCGCGCAGTGGCCAGTTCGCGCCGGTGGGTGCGGAGAACATGCTGAGCCTGCCTAGCCAGCCGAACGAGGTGTTCTTCAGAGACTGGCGCATTCTCGGCGTCGAGTACCTCGTGATTGGGCGCGCCGAGCAGGAGTTCGATGGCAAGGTGAGCGTCAACTACCACCTCTACGACGTGCTCAACGAACGGCAGTTGACATCGGAGCGACTGCGCGGCGATCGCAATTCGATGCGCGACATGGCGCACATGGTGTCGGACACGGTCTACGAAAAGATCACCGGCATTCGTGGGGCGTTCTCGACGAAGATTCTCTATGTGCTCGCAGCCAACCTCGGCACGCCGGGGGTACGCTTCAAGCTCGAGATGGCCGACGTTGACGGCGCGCGCCCGCGGACGCTGCTCGAAAGCAAAGAGCCCATTCTGTCGGTGGCCTGGTCCCCCGATGCCAAGCGCGCTGCCTATGTTTCCTTCGAGAAAGGCAAACCCGCGATCTTCCTGCAGGAAATCGCGACCGGCGCGCGCACGCTGCTCACGGACTTCCCTGGCCTGAACGGTGCGCCAGCCTTCTCTCCGGACGGTCGCAAACTGGCGGTCGTGCTCTCTCGGGACGGAAATCCGGAGATCTACACGATGGATCTGGCGACCCGAGCACTCGTCAGGGTCACGCGGCATCACGCCATCGACACCGAGCCGACCTGGAGCGCGGATGGTCGATCGCTGATCTTCACGTCCGACCGGGGTGGCAAGCCTCAAATATACAAGGTCGACCTCGCGAGCGGCCTTACCGAACGGGTGACGTTCGAAGGCGACTGGAATGCCCGGGCACGCTTGTTGCCCGACGGCAAGCACATCGTTTTCGTGCACCGGCGCAATGGTGTTTTCCATATCGCATTGCTCGACATCGAACGCGATCGAATGATGATTCTGACCGAGACATCCCTCGACGAATCGCCGTCCATTGCACCCAACGGCACGATGCTGATCTATGCGACGCAAGATCGCGGCCGCGGTATACTCGCCGTCGTTTCGATCGATGGACGGGTGAAGTATCGCTTACCGTCGTCGGCCGGTGACGTGCGCGAGCCCGATTGGTCACCGTTCCTGCGACCGCCCGCGAGCTGATTTTCGACCCCGTCGTGAGCCACCCTAAGATTTTCAACGAGCCAATGACGGCTCATTCAGGAGAGAACGATGCAATACGCTTGGTCCCGTAACGCGCTGGCGATCGTGCTCGCCGGGCTTGTCCTGGCGGGCTGTTCGACCACGGGCAAGAAGGAACCCGCGCCGCCGCCGTTGCCCGCCGAGGATTCTGCAGCAGGTACGCTGCCTTCGCCGGCCCCCGAGTCGGACATTTCGCGTCAGGTCGATTCGGCAGGAAACCCCATCAACCCGAACACGGGTCAGCCGCTGGGACGGATCTTCTATTTCGACTACGACAAAGCGACGTTGCGTCCCGAGTCATTGGCGCTCCTGGAACTCCACGGCGCGTTCCTGCGCAGCAACCCCGATCGTCGGGTGATGATCGAAGGACACTGCGACGAGCGTGGTACCCGCGAATACAACCTGGCGCTAGGAGAACGACGCGCCGACGCGATCCGCACGCTGCTGGTCTCGTCGGGTGTACGGCGCTCGCAGATCGATGCGGTGAGCTACGGCGAAGAGCGCCCGGTGGATCCAGGTCACGGCGAAGCTGCCTGGGCCAAGAACCGGCGGGGCGAGCTGATCTACCGATAAACGATGCGCGCGCGATTCTTCAAGTCTGGAACGATCTGCACGGCGGCGCTTGTGAGCCTCGCCTTCGTGCAGATCGCGACCGCAGCGGTGCCGGTGGTGGAATCGCAAGGCACCGTGCCGCGCAGCACCTCGCAGAGCGCTGCGCCGCAATCGACCACCACGGTTCGAAGCTATCCTGCAGCACCCACTGCGACGGCCTACCCGGCATCGGGTGGCGTTCAAACCTATCCGGCGGCTTCCCCGACCGCAGCGCAGTCGTACCCCGCTGCGGGCTCGGGCGGCGCAAGCGAACGTGCTCCAACCACCGAGCTGTTCTATCAGCTGCAGACCCTGCAATCGGAAGTGAGCGAGCTGCGGGGCCTCATCGAAGAACAGCGCCATCTCATCGATCGTCTCAGCCGCGATCAGAAGGAGCAGTACCAGGATCTCGACCGTCGTGTCGCTCTGGCGCTCAAGCAGGGCGGTTCGGCTGGATCGACGCCAACCGCGCCGGTCGCGATCGGATCGGCCACGTCCACACCACCGGCATCGTCTGGCCCCGCGGCGTCAGTGCCCAATGCTGCACCGCGACCGAGTTCGAGCGGTGCGAGTGAGCGTGATACGTACACGAACGCCTTCAATTTGACCCGGGATAAGCGTTTTCAGGAGGCGATCAACGCCTTCAACCAGTTGCTGGTCGACTACCCCAACGGTGAATACTCGGCCAATGCCTTCTATTGGCTCGGCGAGCTGTACCTTGCCTTGCCGCAGGCGGAGCTGGAGAAGTCGCGGCAATCGTTTTCCCAGGTGGTAAACGTGTATCCGTCGCACGCTAAAGTGCCGGACTCGCTGTACAAACTGGGCGTGGTCTATCACCGCCTCGGTGACAGCCGTAAGGCGCTCGAGTACCTGACGCGGGCGCAGTCCGAGTTTCCGACTTCGCCTGCGTCCCGTCTCGCGCAAAGCTACGCGGCAGAGATCCGCTGATTCGGTGGGTGTCGTGGCCACGACCGAACGCGAACCGGTCAGGCTTCGCATCACCGAGATTTTTCTCTCACTGCAGGGCGAGTCGCGCACCGTAGGGCTACCAACCGTCTTCGTGCGGCTGACAGGGTGTCCGCTGCGCTGTCAGTACTGCGACACCGCGTACGCCTTCAGTGGTGGTCGACAAATGGATCTGGACGCGGTGCTCGAACGTGTCGGGGCGTTGGGTGCCCGGCACGTGACAGTCACCGGTGGCGAGCCGCTGGCACAGCCAGCTTGCCTTCCGCTGCTCAGTCGTCTGTGTGATGCCGGTTTCGAGACTTCACTGGAAACCAGCGGTGCCCTCGATATCAGTTCGGTCGATCCTCGCGTCGTGCGCGTCGTCGACCTGAAGACGCCGGGGTCGGGCGAATCGAGTCGCAATCGCTGGGAGAACATAGCCTCCTTGACCAGGAACGATCAGGTCAAGTTCGTGATTTGCGATCGGGATGATTACGACTGGTCACTGCGTGCCTGCCGCGAGCATGCGCTCTTCGACCGCGTGAGCGACGTGCTCTTCTCGCCCAGCCACACCGAGTTGCCGGCGCGGCACCTGGCCGACTGGATCGTCGCGGATCGCGTGCCGGTCCGCATGCAGATTCAGCTGCACAAAGTGCTCTGGGGCGACGAGCAGGGCCGATGAACAAGCGCGCCATCGTGCTGCTGTCGGGCGGTCTGGATTCCGCAACGACGCTGGGGATGGCCGTACGTGAAGGATACGAGTGTCACGCACTCTCGTTCGCGTACGGACAACGCCACGCGGTGGAACTCGATGCAGCACGCCGCGTGGCGGCGCGATTCGCTGTCGCTGACCATCGCATCGTGACGATCGATCTCGCGGCGTTCGGCGGGTCGGCGCTCACCGATTCAGCCATACCGGTACCGGAGCGACCCAGCAGCGGAATTCCGGTCACCTACGTTCCTGCGCGCAACACGATATTCCTGGCATATGCGCTCGGCTGGGCCGAGACACTGCCCGCCCGCAACCTGTTCATCGGTGTCAACGCGGTCGACTATTCCGGCTACCCCGATTGCCGGCCGGAGTTCATCGCCGCGTTTCAGGAGGTTGCCAATCTCGGCACGAAGGCGGGTGTTTCCGGAGATCGATTCACAATTCACACACCCCTGATCGATCTCAGCAAAGCCGAGATCATTGCGCGAGGCATGGTGGCGGGTGTCGATTTCGCGATGACCGTGTCGTGCTATCAGCCAGACTCTTCGGGTCGTGCCTGTGGGCGCTGCGACAGCTGCCGGCTGCGAGCTGAAGGATTTGTTGCCGCGGGAGTGAACGATCCCACGCGATATCAACCGCGCCAGGGCGCAGCTGAAAGCTGATCTCGAAGGACGCGCTATAGTCTTTCGTTCCGAAGCGAAGTTGGTGTCAGCCCATGGATACAGGCCGCCGCAGTCGCACCGCGGAAGGGGCGGCGTTCCTGCGGGCGTTGCACCGCCACGTGGACGCGCAGCCCTGGGTCTTTGCGGACGCAGCAGTGGAGGAATTGCTGCCGGCACCGGCCCGGCGCTTCCTGCGCCGGCTCGACACGCTTGCGGGCACCTGGATCTCCGCATTCCGTCAACGGCGCGGCGGACTCGACTCGATGCGCGCCCAGATCGTCGTGCGCGCGCGCTACGCGGAGGATGCGCTGGCGGAACTGGCGCCGACCCAGTATCTGGTGCTTGCTGCGGGGCTCGACACCTATGCACTGCGTCATGCCGGCGAGAGCATTCAGGTCTTCGAAGTCGACCACCCCGCCACACAGGCCTGGAAGCGCGACAAGTTGCCGACTCCGCCGGAGAATCTCTCCCTGGTCCCGGTCGACTTCGAACGCACGACACTCGAGCAAGCCATGGTGGCGACGGAATTCGACGTCGAGCCGGCGGCTTTCGTCTCCTGGCTGGGTACGACCTACTACCTGACGCGTGATGCCATCGTGGAAACGCTGTGCGGCGTGCGCGAACGCACGGGCGCCGGCACACGGCTCGTCCTCGACTATTGGAGCGAAGCGCCGCTCAGGGTCAGTCGTTCGGCTGCACTGCTCGCCGGAACAAGGATTGCCACTGCGTTTCAGAGCGAGCCGATACGGTCGCTATTCTCGCCGGCGGAAATGGAACACGTCAGCCGCGCGGCAGGCTGGCGGATCCGCGAGCACCTCGCACCGGTGATCCAGAACGCCCGGTATCTCGCGGATCGCCCCGACGGCCTCGCAGTGCCGAGTTTCGCGTATCTCCTTCAGCTCGAGCATTGACCTGCCGTCTGCTCAGCGCGAGCGCTGAGTAACCCGTCGGGCTCGAGGCGAACTCCCGCGGCCGCCGCTAGCGCAGTGGCGCAGCAAAGTGCCCGTGGGCCGCGTTTCTCATGAGCCCCATGAAGTCCCTGGTCTGCATGCGAATGAGCGCGAGATGATCGCCTGCCTCGAAGAAGATCTCCGGTGAATCCGCGAGTTCGTCATCGACGATCGTGGTGAGACCGTAGGCGTCACCGAGTGGCGGCACTGCACCCGTCTCACAGTCCGAGAACAGGCTCTTCAACTTGCCCTCCGTTGCGAGGCCCATTTTGCGCCCGATGCGTTTGCTCAACTGGCCGATCTTCACGTGGCGATCCGCCGGCACAACTGCCATCACGAAGCCGCGTTCGTCCTCGAGCACAACAGCCTTGGCGAGGCGGTGCGCTGGTACGGCGGCTGCGGAGGCAGTACGGATGCTGTTGGGTGTGTGGGGATGTGTAACGGTGTCGTACTGGACGTGTCGGTCCTTCAGATACCGTTCCACCGTTGCTGCGATGGTCATGGCCGTCTCCGAAGTGACAACAGCTGCATAGTACACCCGTTCGCCGGGGTGCGTCGTTTCAGAAAGTAGGGATTCAAATGTTCGATTGGATGGTGGGTCGTCTGGGACTCGAACCCAGGACCAACGGATTAAAAGTCCGCTGCTCTACCAGCTGAGCTAACGACCCAGGCGCAAAGAGGCGCATAGTTTACGTACCAAACTCCAAAACACAAGAAAGGAGCGACATGTCCAACACACCCGAGTTGCAAGCGCTCATCGATCGAGAGGCGATCCGTGGGGTGCTGACACGATATTGTCGGGGCATCGATCGTTGCGACCTCGAGCTACTGAAGTCCGTGTACTGGCCGGACGCCACGGACGATCATGGATCGTTCAATGGAAACGCGTGGGAATTCGCCGAGTACGTCATCCCCGCGCTTGCGGCAATGAAGCAGACGATGCATCAGATCAGCAACATCACGATCGAACTCGATGATGCCCGGGCGCGAGCCGAAACCTACTGTGTGGCCTATCACCTCTTGCCTGGTGATGCTGGCGATCAGGAGATGACCGTCGGCGGGCGCTATCTCGACCGTCTCGAACGCCGCAGCGGCGAGTGGCGTATCAGCGAGCGCGTGTATGTCATGGACTGGAATCAGAACGGCAAGGCCACCGCGATCTGGGACAGCGGATTGTTCGCCGCTTTGAAGACCCGTGGCGCACGACATCCGGCGGATCCGAGCTATGCGCTCTTTGGTGCGTCTCAGACGTCGAAGGCGTGACGATCGGCCATCCGTTCGAGAAACTGCCAGGCTTTCGCGTCGAACTCGCTCGCTGCAGCGTCCTCTGCCTTGGCGTGAATTGCAGTCAACAGAGTAAGCCCTTCGGCGTGCAGACTCGTGATGTCGCTGACCCGCAGAGACGCCGGCTGACTGTTCCGGAACACCTCGACCTTCGCGGCCAGTTCCGCGTCGAGGAACACGCCTGCTTCGGCCCACAGATCATTCAGTTCTGCGATGTCCTGCAGACGCGCATCGGCGCCTCGGTCGTACTCCTGAGCGAGACATTGAAGCAGCATCGCGATCATCCCGGCATTCGCGGCGGCGTACGTCGACGTGGTGTCTGGTGCAATGCCAAACATCACCTTTAGCGCAATGTCTCTGAGTGCGGACTCGGCGTCGGGAATCACACCAATGGCTCCGCGTAGCGGTGGCGGCTCTTCGGTGACAGTCGATCGACGAGGATGCGATTCTGACGGTCAGTCATCACCCAGCCGGCGACAGCGAGGATCGGTTCCTTGCTCTCGCCATTGGCGAAGTTCTCGGTGGACGATATCCAGATCGCCAGGCCCTTCAGCGAAGCGAACACCTGCCACCACCGAAACGCGGCCGCATCGACGGCGAGCCCGCTGGCGCGCTTCCAGATGTCGATTGCTTCGCGACGAGGGAGCAATCCCCCGGCGAGGCTCTTCTCCGGCCAACTCCACAGCGGGTCGAGTGACCAGGCCAAGTCTTCCAGCGGATCGCCGATATGGGCCATTTCCCAGTCGAGGACGGCTCTGATCTCACCCGCCGCGTCGTAGAGAAAGTTGCCGCTGCGAAAGTCACCATGGACGAGAGAGAGTTTCTGCGCCGGAGGCGGAACATTGCGGCGCAGCCATCGAATTGCGGCCATGGCGATGGGTTGCGGATGCAGGCTGTCCTGCTCGATGACCTTCGCCCAATAGTCGAGTTCGCGCTGCGCGCAGCTGTCGACCGTCGTGGGTTGCATGAAGGCATCGAGCCCCAAATCGGCGGGCGAGAGCGACGCCAGTTCTCCAAGGATGCTCCACTTCCTGCTGCCGATGTGCGTGCGCAGGCGCGAGTATGGCTCGACTGCGAAGTTCGCCGCGGCGCTCTGACAGTCGGGCACCTCGGCCATCAGCGAGAACGGCCGCTCGAGCGCGTCGGGCGACTCCTCGAGCAACAAGGGTTCCGGCACCGGTATCTGTGTGCGGTGCACGGCTGCATACGTCCGATACTCGAGTGCACGCTCCGTATCGATCAGGCTCGACTCCGGGTCGCGACGCAGTATGTACCCCCGGCGCTCCTGCGCGCCCGCGCCTTCGTACGTGGTCGACACACGATAGGTCTCGCGCGAGGCGCCACCGGGGATCTGCTGAATATCCGTGACCTGCAGATTCGACTGCCACGGCCAGCGGTCCCGCAGATAGGCTTCGAGCCTGCGCGCAAGATTGTCGAGCGCGGCATTCATCGGATATTCCCCTACTGGCTCGACACACGTTATCGAGTTTTCCGCGAGCATTGCAATGCCAGACTCGGGTCTCGTAGAGTCGCCGGATCCATGGAGTAGTGATCCGATGAGTCCCGCACTTCGCGAGCAGAATGCCTTCGTCACCGGTGGCGGCAGTGGAATTGGGCTTGCGTGCGCCGTGGCTCTCGCGCGGGACGGCGCGCACGTCACGATTTTCGGTCGTGATGGGGAAAAGCTGAAGCGCGCGGCGCAAACCGTTGAACGTACCGCAGCGGCGGGTGCCGTGGTGCGCACATTTGCGGGCGATGTTTGCGAATCGACCGAGGTGGACGCGGCTGTCGCCGAAGCATTGCGATCGGGTCCGTTGACCATTTGCGTCGCCAACGCAGGGGCAGGGGCCATCGCGCCGGTTCTGAGCATGGATCTCGACCAATGGGATCACGTGTTGAAGACGAACCTGCGTGGCACCGTGAATACCTTCAAGTTTGCGGGCCGCGCGATTGCGGCGGCCGGCGGCGGCGCGATGTGTGCGGTCTCGTCGATTGCCGGCGCCCGCACGCATCGATTCATGAGCGCTTATTGCGCCAGCAAGGCTGCGATCGACAATCTGGTGCAGAACGCGGCCGACGAACTCGGTCCACTCGGTATTCGCGTCAACAGCGTGCTGCCTGGCCTCGTCGATACCGACCTGGCTGCCGGGCTGTTTGCAACCGACGAGGTTCACCGCGACTATCTCGCATGTATGCCTCTCGGTCGAACCGGCAAGGTTGAGGACATCGGGGCTGCAGTGAGGTTTCTGTGCGGTCCGGAGTCGAGTTGGATCACCGGCGTCAATCTTTCAGTGGATGGGGGTCATCACCTGCGCCGTGGACCGAACTACGATGTCTTCGCCAACGCGCTGTTCAGTGATGATCCGGCGCTTCGCAAATCCCAATAGCACAAGCGAGGTTTCAACATGGCTCGGTTGACGCGTCTTTCTCGTTCGATCGCCTCCCGCGTCGCGATCGTCACAGGAGCGGCCAGCGGTATGGG
>JBFKCZ010000072.1:0-9114 GCA_041620035.1 Pseudomonadales bacterium | reverse complement strand
GACGGCGACGACTTCCATTTGACCCAAGAGGGCGGACATTCGTTCCGTCGCGTTTTGCACGTGGCCGACGCAACCGGGCACGCCGTTTCCAGCAATCTGCTGCGGGAGGCGAAGCGCAATCCCAACATCGCATTCTTCGAGAATCGGATCGCGATCGATCTGGTCACGTCCGACCGGGCCGGCGGCGGGCCGCGCCGATGCGTCGGCGCCTACGTATTCAACAGAGACACCAACGACGTCGAGGTGTTCGCCGCACCTTTCGTCATCCTGGCCACAGGCGGAGCCAGCAAGGTGTACCTCTATACGAGCAATCCCGACGGCTCGACCGGCGACGGCATCGCCATGGCCTGGCGCGCAGGATGCAGCGTGGCCAACATGGAGTTCAACCAGTTCCACCCCACCTGCCTCTACCATCCGCACGCCAAGTCTTTCCTCATCTCGGAGGCGGTTCGCGGCGAAGGCGGCGTGCTGCTGTTGCCGGATGGGGAGCGCTTCATGACGCGATTCGACCCACGCGCCGAACTCGCGCCCCGCGATATCGTCGCGCGCGCGATCGATCACGAGATGAAGCGTCTCGGTGTCGATTGCGTGTATCTAGACATCTCCCAGAAGCCGGCAGCGCTGATCAAGAAACACTTTCCGAACATCTACGCGAGCTGTGCTGCGCTCGGCATCGACATGACGCGGGAGCCTATTCCCGTGGTTCCCGCCGCGCACTACACCTGTGGCGGCGTGCGCGTCGACCTCAATGGTGCTTCGGACCTCCCCGGGCTCTATGCCATCGGTGAAACCAGCTTCACCGGTCTGCACGGCGCGAACCGTCTCGCCAGCAACTCGCTGCTCGAGTGCCTCGTCTACGGCAAGGCGGCGGCCAACGACATTCGATCGCGGCTCGGTGACGTCGCATCGGACCCCGCCATTCCGGAATGGGACGCCAGCCGTGTGACCGACTCCGACGAGGACGTGGTGATTTCCCACAACTGGCACGAGTTGCGCCAGTTCATGTGGGACTACGTCGGCATCGTTCGGACCAACAAGCGCCTCGAGCGGGCCTTGCACCGGGTGGACCTGCTCAAGCAGGAAATTCTCGATTACTACAGCAACTATCGCGTCTCGCGCGACCTCATCGAGTTGCGAAACCTCATTCACGTAGCGGAACTCATCGTCAAGTCGGCGCAGCTGCGTCGCGAGAGTCGCGGTCTGCACTACACGCTCGACTACCCGGAGCAGAAAGACCAGGGCAAGGACACCGTCCTCTACCCGAGCTTCATCGACCCGCTCGACGTCCTACGGCCCGTCGCGGGGTGACTTGCGGCAGCGTCGAGACGACGAACCGACGCAGCCGCGCGAAGCCGACTCGATCCACTTCGCTCACGTGAATCCAGAATGTGCGACTGCGCCGACGTCGGCCGGCCGGGACGTCGCGTGGCAACGTCGCGCGCAGCACCAGGAAGCCCGGCGCCAGCCACGCACCGCGCAACAGCCAAGGCACGGCATCGACCAGCAATGCGTCGTCATGGATATGTAAGGTGACGAGGCGGGGCCGGGTGTGGAATCGCCACGCGGCCCAAGCAGCGATCAGGAGCAGCACTGGCAGTACCAGGGCGGCATGGGTTCGCGCCGATGTGAACGCCATGGCCAGGCCCCAAGGCCCGAGTAGACCAGCCATGGGCAACAACTGCGGCGTACCAGGCCGCCAGTCAATCGCGTACCGGGGGATGCGTCGCAACATCGGCGCTCTCATTGAACGACCGCACGCGCGCCACGATCCCCGCCAGCCCGGCATCGGGCGGTTCCTCACGGCCCTGCAGCCAGTTCCAGATGTCCTGATCCTCACACTCGAGCAGGCGCCGGTAGTCTCGATACTCGGCAACGGTGAGCCGGTCGGCCATCGCCAGAATGAACGGCGGCAGCAGCAGGTCGAGTTCGAGGAGCCCCCGTCGACTGCGCCACTTCAGCCGATTGTATTCGGTCGCCGAAGGCGCCATGGTGCGGTTTCCGTCAGGTATTCGAAGACTCGACACTAGTTGAAGCCGGCGCAAAAATCATGAGTCATTCACTCACCCGCGTGGCGGATCGAACGTGATTCCTCACTGGCAAACGCATCTCACGGAATTGGGTATGCGCGTGACCACGCGCAATGGTGCGCCCTGCGCGCGCGGATCGACTGGCGCGGATCCGGCCTGGATCGATCTCAGCCACTTCAGCATCGTGGCCTTCGAAGGTGCCGACGCAAAGTCGTTCCTGCAGGGTTACCTCACCTGCGACATGGATGCGCTCACGCCCACGAATGCGCTGATTGGTGCGTTGTGCAATCTTCAGGGACGGGTCGTCGCAGATGTGGTTGCCGCAGAGTGCGATCATCGGGTGCTCCTCTGGACGCACGCTTCGATCGCGCAGGACTTCTTCGCCGCACTGCGCAAGTACCTCGTTTTCTCGAAGAGCAAGGCAACGCTGCTCGATTGGGTAGCGCTGGGTCAGCTGCACGAGACCCCGGTCCATGCACCTTGGACCACCATGCCGGAAGCCGATGGCCTGCGCATCGCGCTCCCGGGCGCGCAGGCCCGCTCGCTCCTGCTTCTCCCCCTGTCGGCGGCGGTCGAACTCACTCGTTCGGAGGGTGTCATCGACGCCACATCGTGGGATGTCATCGACATCGAGGCGCGCTGGGCCCACGTCACACACGCGACAACCGCTTCGTTCCTCCCGCAAATGCTCGGATATACGGCACTCGGCGCAGTGAGCTTCTCCAAGGGCTGCTATCTGGGCCAGGAAGTCGTTGCTCGCGCCGAGCATCGTGGAGCGGTGAAGCGCCAACTTTCCGTCGCCACGTGGCATGGTGCGACGATTCCCGACAGCGGCGAACCGATTCTCGACGGCGATGGCCAGCGTCGGGCTACGTTGATCATGGCCGCGGGTGATCCGGACCAGGGGGTTGCACTCATCGTCGCCCCGTCCGACTTTCCGGGACGCGGGAGCACCGCGGCAGGCGTCACAATCGAAGTCCGTTAGATTTTCTATACTGTCGAAGAACCCCGCTAACGGAACGAATATGTCGAGCGTCGCCGACGCGGTACGTGACGAAGTCACGTCTGCCATCAGCAAGGATCAGCTGCAGCTGCCGACGATGCCCGAGGTGGCGTTGAACATCCGCGAGGCGGTGGAGAGCCGCGACATCTCGGCGGCCAAGCTTGCGGAAGTCATCGCCGGCGACCCGAGCCTGGCAGCGCGGCTGGTCAAGGTGGCCAACTCACCCATGTACCGGGGTTCCCGCGAGATCGAAACGATCAACATGGCTGTCAGTCGGCTCGGCGTCGATCAGAGCTGCAACCTCGCCACGGGGTTCGCGATGCAGCAGATGTTCCAAGCCACGTCCGAGGTGATCGATCGTAAGCTGCGCGCCGTGTGGGCGCACGCAACGCAGGTAGCTGCGATCTCGAGCGTGTTGTCGAAGAACTTCACGCGCTTGAAGACCGATCAGTCGCTGCTCGCGGGGCTCACCCACAACATCGGCATGCTGCCCGTGCTCACGTGGGCGGAAGAACACGATCGACTCTTGAACGACGGCATCACACTCGACAAAGTCATCGACGAGGTCCACGGCGAACTGGGCGCCATGATCCTGCGCAACTGGAAGTTCGCGCCCGACATTGCAGACGTGCCCTTGCTGTACACCAAGTACGACCGGTGCAGTCCAGCCACGGACTATGCCGACGTCGTCATGGTCGCGCATCTGCAGACCTACGCCGGCACGAATCATCCCTGTGCACAACTCGACTGGACCAAGATTCAGGCGTTCGCGAAGCTGGGGCTCGACCCGTCGATCGAAACCGGCGAGATGGAAGACATCTCCGAGGAGTTCGAAGCGGCCATGGCGGCACTGTCGTAGGCCGCAGCACGCTCCTTCGGGCTCGCAGCCGGCTCGTCACTCCGCGCGATAGAGCTTCTGGATCGCCGAAAAGTCGAGACGCCCGGCGTCATGTTGACTGCGCAGCATGCGATACAGGTTGCGCGCCAACGAGCCCATCGGCGTACTCGCATCGACCGCATCCGCGGCATCCATGGCCAGACCCAGATCTTTGATCATCAGGTCGACCAGGAATCCGCCGGTATAGTCGCGCGACGCGGGCACGCCTTCCATCACACCCGGGTATGGGTTGTAGACATTCAGCGACCAGTTGCCACCCGAAGAACGCTTCATGATTTCCGACAGCACCTTGGGATCCAGGCCGTTGGCCACGCCCAGCGCCAAAGCTTCTGCGGTACCGGTCATGTGGATCGCGAGCAACATGTTGTTGCACACCTTCGCCACCTGCCCTGCCCCGTTCGCGCCTGCATGAAAGATGTTGGCGCCCATCTTCTCGAGGATGGGTCGCGCGCGCTCGAGGCCTTCAGCCTCGCCGCCGACGATGAACGTTAGCGTCGCGTTCGTGGCGCCGGCGGTACCGCCGGACACCGGGGCGTCGAGCATCGTGAGGCCACGTTCGCCGGCGGCCGCCGCAACCTTGCGTGCGGACTGCGGCGCAATGGTGCTGCAATCGATGATCAGCGTGCGCTTCGAAATTCGATCGAGCAGACACGTTCCGTCGGCACCGATGTCCAGATACAACGACTCGACGTGCTTACTGGCTGGCAGCATGCTGATGAACACATCCGCGCCTTCCGCGGCGGCAGCTGCGGAGTCGCTGCGCTGTACACCTTGCTTGACGACCTGCTCTAGCGCAGCCGTTGCGAGGTCGAACGCGCGCACCTGGTTTCCCGCCTTGGCCAGGTTGACCGCCATCGGGCCGCCCATGTTGCCGAGGCCGACGAAGGCCACTGTGGTCATTGTGCTTCCTCCAGGTTCGCAAGTGGGTTGGCCGGCCACGGCGGCTCGAAGTGCGCCGCGACATGCTCGGCGGGCAGCGCTTCCAGGGTCGGGTACTGCCACTTCGGTGCATTGTCTTTGTCGATCAGGAGCGCCCGCACGCCTTCGGCGAAATCGCGGTTGCGCGCGCAGTGAGTCGCCACGGTCATTTCCAGCCGGAAGCTGTCGGCCAGGCTCAAGGCCGGCGCCCGGCGCACCTGCTCGAGGACGATGCCGACGGACGTCGGGCAGCCTTTGCGCAGGGTCGCGAGCGCGCGGTCGAGCCACTCGTTCCTGCCCGCCAGCGTGCCGAGTCGCACACCGAGTTCGGCGGCCGACGCTGGCAAATTCGGCAGCGCCTGCGTGATCGCATCGGCATTCGCGGCGAGCGGACTGTCGGGGAGCGGGCCGCGCAGGCTCTCGAGAAGTTCGCCGATCCGCTCCGCATCGCGCTCATCATTGGAGAACGGAATTGCTTTCAGGCCGTTCAACAGCACCGGCCAGCCCTCGACGACGGCATGCGTAGCGAGCGACAAGCGCAACGCATCGGCACCGTTCATGTGGCTGCCGGTCGCGCCGAAGAACAGCGCTTCGGCCGGTTTCATCGACTTCAAGATCCACGTCGCACCCGCGTCGGGGAAGAGCCCAATCGTGACTTCAGGCAGCGCGATCCGCGACTTCGCGGTCACCAGGCGAAAGCGCGACGCCGAGAAGAGCCCCAGGCCGCCGCCCATCACGATCCCGTGCCCGTAGGTGATCACCGGCTTGGGGTAGGTATGGAGCAGGTGATCGAGCCGATACTCGGCCTCGAAGAACGTTTCCGCATAGGCATCCACGCGGTGGCCGGCGGCGTGGTTGCGCGTGATGCTCCGATAGAGCGCCTGAATGTCTCCGCCAGCACAGAACGCCCGCTCGCCCGCACCGTGCAGGACCACGGCCGCAACCTGCGGATCGTTTCGCCATCGCAGAAGCGCCGGACCCAACAGCTCGATCATCTCGAGCGACAGGGAGTTGAGCGTCTTTTCCGAATTCAACCGGGCGACGCCGATGCGTTTGCCGCCCTTGCACTCCATCTCGTCGAGCGCAACGACCGCCTCGACGGCGTTGGTGATCGTCATGCGTTCTTCCACACCGGCTTGCGCTTCTCGAGAAACGCGCGCACGCCTTCGGCCTGATCCGCCGTATCGAACAGCCGAACGAAACTCTCGCGCTCCTGCGCGTACGCCGACACGACATCGCCGCTTCGCGCCCGCTGAATCAGCGACTTGCATGCCGCAACGGCCGGAGGACTCTGCTTACCCACCATGGCGGCGAGTTCCAGGGCGCGCTCCAGCGCCCGGCCTCGTTCGACCACTTCTTCGACCAGCCCGATTCGTTGCGCGGTTTCCGCGTTGACGCGCTCTCCGCACAGAATCATTCGCTTCGCCCAGCCCTCGCCGACGAGCCACGCGAGGTTTTGAGTGCCGCCTCCGCACGGCAACAAACCGACCGTCGCCTCGGGCAACGCCATCTGGGCCTGCGCCTCAGCGATGCGAATGTCGCAAGCCAATGCGCATTCGAGACCGCCACCCATGGCGAAGCCGTTGATCGCTGCGATCGTCACGCCGCGAAAGTTGGCCAGTGCTTCGAAGGCCGAGCCGAATGCCACCGACATAGTCGCCGCGACGGCCTTGTCACCATCGGCGAAGAGCTTGAGGTCGGCGCCGGCTGAGAAGAACTTGTCCCCCTGCCCCGTGACCACGATCGCGTAGACGTCTCTCGAGTCACCCGCCTGCGCGACGAGACTGCGCATGCCCGCGAGACTCTCCGAATCCCAGGTGTTGGCCGCGGGATTGTCGATGGTAATGAGCAGAGTATTTCCACGCTGCTCTGTCTTCAGTTTCGAGGTAGGACTCTTCACGGTCTCGGTCATTGAATGATCTCCGTCACGCCGGCCATCAGCAGGCGTCTTGAAATGATGACGCGCATGATCTCGTTCGTACCTTCGAGAATCTGGTGCACGCGTGTGTCGCGCACGTGGCGCTCGAGGGGAAATTCGCGGATGTAGCCGTAGCCACCATGCAGTTGCAAGGCCTGATTGCACACGTCGAACCCGACGTCGGTGGCAAAGCGCTTCGCCATCGCGCAATACGTGGTCGCCTCGGGATCGCCGTTGTCGAGCTTCCAGGCAGCGAGCCTGACCATCTGTCGTGCTGCGACCAGTTCCGTCGCCATGTCGGCGAGACGGAACTGCAGGCCCTGGAATTGCGCGATGGGCTGGCCGAACTGCGACCGCTCGTTGAGATACTCCGCGGTGCGGCTGAGCGCTGCCTGGGCGGTACCGATCGAGCAGGTCGCGATGTTGATACGACCCCCATCGAGCCCTCGCATCGCTATCTTGAAACCGTCGCCTTCGGCGCCGAGCAGATTCGCGGCCGGCACGCGCACGCCGTCGAAATTGATCTGTCGGGTCGGCTGACTGTTCCAGCCCATCTTGTCTTCTTTGCGACCGAAGCTGATGCCCTCGGCATCCGCCGGTACCAGAAAGCTCGATATGCCGCCCGCGCCCGGCCGAACCCCACGTTCGTCTTCCACCCGCGCCATGACGACCAGCACGTCGGTGTCTCCTGCGCCCGAGATGAAAACCTTGGTACCGGTCAGCAGATAGTGGTCATCCGACTTGCGCGCCAGCGTGCCGAGCGATGCGGCATCGGAGCCCGCGTTCGGTTCGGTGAGGCAGTAGGACGCGAGCCGTTCACCCGTGACCAGCGACGGACACCACTGCGACTTCAACGCCTCGCGGCCGAAGGTGGCAATCATCCACAGCGCCATGTTGTGGATGGTGATGAAGGCGGTGGTCGACGTGCAGCCGTGGGCGAGTTGTTCGATCACGAGACTCGAATCCAGTCGCGACAGGCCGAGCCCACCGTCGGCTTCCGGTGTGTACAGGCCACAGAACCCCAACTCGCCGGCCTTGCGAATCACGTCCTTCGGAAAGATCTGCTCGGCATCCCACTTCGCCGCGTGGGGCGCGAACTCCCGGTCGGCGAATTGCCGGGCGGCGTCGCGAAAGGCCTTCTGCTCTTCGCTGAGCGCGAAATCCATGACTACTGCAGTTTAATGGTCATGTTCGGGCCCGCCGGTGCGACATCGTCGAACCAGCGCGAAGTCACCGTCTTCGTCTCCGTGTAGAAGCGCACCGCCTGCTTGCCGTAGGCATGTTGATCGCCGAAAAACGAACGCCGCCAGCCCGTGAAGGAAAAGAACGGCAGCGGCACCGGAATGGGCACGTTCACACCCACCTGACCCACGTCGATCTCATGCTGGAACTTGCGTGCAACACCGCCACTCGAGGTGAAGATGGACGTGCCGTTGCCATAGGGGTTTGCGTTGATCATCGCGATGGCTTGATCGAGGTCGTTCACCTCGGCCGCGAGCAGCACCGGCCCGAAGATCTCCTCTTCGTAGATCGACATGTCCGTCGAGACGTTCGAGAACAGCGTAGGGCCGACCCAATTGCCTTTTGGATAACCCTCGACCGTGCAGTTCGAGCCATCCAGGAGACAGGTGGCGCCCTCTTCCTTGCCCTTCTCGATGAATCCGAGAATTCGTTCCCGTGCCTGGGGCGTGATTTGCGGGCCGTAGGCAGCATCCTTCGAATTCCACGGTCCTGGAGCGATCTTCGCCATCGCTTCCTTCAGTTCCGGAATCCACTTCTTGGACTCGCCGACGAACACCGCAACACTGATCGCCATGCACCGTTGACCCGCGGCACCACACGCGGAGCCAACGAGATTGTTGATCACCTGATCCTTGGGTGCGTCGGGCATGATGACCATGTGGTTCTTCGCGCCCGCCATCGCCTGAACCCGCTTCAAGTGTTGCGTGCCCGTGCGATACACATGCTCTGCCACAGGCACGGAACCTACGAAGGAGATGGCCCGAATGTCGGGGTGGGTCAGCAGTGCATCGACCTGCTCCCGCCCACCGTGAATCACCTGCAGAACGCCCTTCGGCGCGCCTGCCTCGACGAACAGCTCCGCGAGACGAGTGGGCGTCATGGGATCCCGTTCCGATGGCTTCAGAACGAACGTGTTGCCGGATGCAATGGCCATGGGATACATCCACAGCGGAATCATGGCCGGGAAGTTGAACGGCGTGATGCCGGCACAAACGCCAAGCGGCTGAAGGTAGCTCTGCGTGTCGATTCGTCGCGCCACGTTCTCTACCGTCTCGCCCATCATGAGCGACGAGATGTTGCACGCGTGTTCGACGACCTCGATGCCGCG
>JBFKCZ010000071.1:0-9158 GCA_041620035.1 Pseudomonadales bacterium | reverse complement strand
GCCGTCGCGGTTCGCCGACCCTGCGGTCGTCGGGGTCGCGTCGGGGTCGCCGGCGGCCTATGTCGAGGTGCCCGACGACCTGGGGGCCTGGTTCGAGGCCGCAGCCGCCGTCGAGGTCACCGACAGCGGCGAGGGGACTCTCGGTGGCGTTGCGGGCCGATGGTGGCAGATCGAGCTGGCCGACGATGCCGGCACGAGCGTTGCGGCCGTCTCCCATTTCTTCATGAGACGATCCATGTTGTCGATGTATTCGTCGGGATCTTCGGTATAGCGCGCATAGGCGTCGCGCGAGGTGCCGCGCGTGAAGAAGCTGCCCTTCGAGGGATGCGCACCGGGCAAGGTGCGATAGCCGATGCCGTCGCCGTCCACGTCGAGATAGCGCCCGTACTTCTCGATGCGATCGAGGTCCTCGGCCGTATACACCTTGCCGCGGTCGTAGCGGCGCGCGTCGTCCCATTCGAGGGGATCGCACATGCAATCATTCATGCCGAGTTCGAGATCGCTCATGACGATCACGGGCGTCTGCAGACGATCGGCCAGATCGAGCGCCTGCGCGGCGAACTCGAAACACTCCTTCGGATCGGATGGAATCAGCAACACCTGCTTGGTGTCGCCGTGCGAAGCATAGGCCGCCGACAGGAGATCCGACTGCTGCGTACGCGTCGGCATACCGGTCGACGGACCGGCGCGCTGAATGTCGAACACGACGGCAGGCAGTTCGGCGAAATAGGCCAAACCCAAGAACTCGCTCATGAGTGAGATGCCCGGGCCGCTCGTGGCCGTGAACGCGCGTGCACCGTTCCAGGCGGCACCAATGACCATGCCGATTGCCGAGAGTTCGTCTTCGGCCTGCATGTTCGCGAAGCGCTTGCGCCCGGTTGCCTTGTCGATGCGCAACCGGTTGGCGTAGTGCTCGAACGATTCGGCCACCGATGTGGACGGTGTGATCGGATACCAGGCGCAAACCGTCGCGCCACCGTACAGACAGCCGAGCGCCGCCGCGGTGTTGCCATCGATCATGATTTTGTCGCCGACGGCGTTGCAGCGCTTGACCTGAATCGGCAGCGGGCACTTGAGATAATCGAGCGCGTAACTGCGGCCGATTTCGAGGGCATGGATGTTGGGCTTGATCAGCGCATCCTTGCCCTTGTACTGGGCCGACACCATGCCGGTGAGAACGTCGAAGTCGATGTTGAGCAGGGCCGACAGTGCACCGACATACACGATGTTCTTGAACAGTTGCCGCTGCTTCGGGTCGGAGTACTCCGACAGCAGCAGCGTCGAGATCGGAATGGGTATTTCGTGCACGTCGGAGCGGCGCAACGACCTGCTCAACGGCTTGGAGCTGTCGTACATGAAGTAGCCGTCGGGAACGATGCTCGCGACGTCTTCCTCGTAGGTCTCGGCATTCATCGCCACCATCACGTCAACACCTTCGCGCCGGCCCAGATAGCCGCGCTCGTTCACGCGCACTTCGAACCACGTGGGCAGCCCCTGGATGTTCGAAGGGAAGATGTTGCGGGTACCCACGGGGATGCCCATCCGGAACAAGGCCTTCGCGAACATGCCGTTCGCGGAGGCAGACCCGGAGCCGTTGACGTTGGCGAACTTGATGACGAAATCGTTGTATCGCGTCATTCCGCGTAGGTCCCCAGTTGCGGCACATGTATCACCGACTTCTGCATGTCCCAGGCGTTGGTGGGACACCGTTCGGCACAGAGTCCGCAGTGCAGGCAGACGTCCTCGTCCTTCGCCATGACACGTCCCGTCTTCAACGTACCGGACACATAGATGTCCTGATCCGTGTTGAGCGCTGGTGCCATCAGGCTCGCGCGCAGCTGCGGCTCTTCGGCGTTGCCGACGAAAGAGATGCAGTCCATGGGACAGATGTCGACACAGGCGTCACATTCGATGCAGAGGTTGTCGGTGAACACCGTCTGCACGTCACAGTTGAGGCACCGCTGCGCTTCGCGGTGGCCGAGTTCGCGGTCGAATCCCAGCTCCACTTCCATCTTCACGTCTTTCAGTGAGACCCGCGGATCAGCGTGAGGCACGATGTGACGCTTGGATGCATCGTGGGCCGCATCGTAGCTCCACTCGTGCATCCCCATCTTCTGGCTGATCAGATTCACACCTTCGGGCGGACGATCGGCCTTCAGGTCCTTGCCCTGACAGTAGAGGTGGATCGAGATGGCAGCCTGGTGTGCGTGCGCCGACGCCCAGATGATGTTCTCGGGGCCGAACGCCGAGTCGCCGCCGAAGAACACCTTCTCGTGCGTCGACTGCAGCGTGACCTTGTCGAGCACCGGGCAATCCCACTTGTCGAATTCGAGCCCGATGTCGCGCTCGATCCACGGGCAGTGGTTGTCCTGACCAATGGCCATCAGGACATGATCGGCTTCCACGAATACGTCGGGCTCGCCGGACGGTACATAGGTGAGACGACCCTTCTCGTCCTTTACCGGCTTGACGCAGGAAAACAGCACGCCCTTCAACTTGCCGTCTTCGACGACGAACTCCTTGGGCGGGCGATTGTTGATGATGGGGATGCCCTCCGACATGGCATCTTCTTTCTCCCACTCCGATGCCTTCATCACATCGAATGCGGAACGAACGATCACAGTCACCTGTTCGGCGCCGATGCGACGCGACGTACGGCAGCAGTCCATCGCCGTGTTGCCGCCGCCCAGCACGATCACCTTGCCGCTGATCGACGTGGTGTGCCCGAACGCCACGCTCGACAGCCAGTCGATGCCGATGTGGATGAACGGAGCGGCTTCCTCTCGACCCGGGATGTCGGTGAGATCGCGGCCGCGGGGCGCACCCGTACCGATGAAATAGGCATCGAACCCCTGCTCGAGCAGGGCCTTGAAACTCGTGATCTCCTGTCCGAAGTGGCAGATCACACCCATGTCGAGGATGCGGTCGACTTCTTCTTCCAGCACCGACGCGGGCAGGCGGAACGCGGGAATCTGGGTGCGCATCATGCCGCCGCCCTTGGCATCCTTCTCGAAGAGATGCACTTCGTACCCGAGCGGCAGGAGATCACGCGCCACCGCGAGCGAAGCCGGGCCGGCACCGACGAGTGCGATGCGCTTGCCGTTCTTCACGGTCGGCACCCGAGGCATGTACGGCGTGATGTCGCCTTTGTTGTCCGCGGCCACGCGCTTCAACCGGCAGATCGCCACCGGCTTCTCTTCGGTGCGCACACGTCGGCAAGCCGGTTCGCAGGGACGGTCGCAGGTACGGCCCAGGATCCCCGGAAAGACGTTCGAGTCCCAATTGATCATGTACGCTTCGGTGTAGCGTTCCTGCGCGATCAACCGGATGTACTCGGGTACCGGTGTGTGGGCGGGACACGCCCACTGGCAATCCACCACCTTGTGGAAGTAGGTGGGATCGAAGATGTTCGTCGGCTTCATCGTCTGTTTGACCACTCCCGCGGCCAGCGTCACGTCACGCGCGCCGGCGCGCTGTCACGATTCCATCGGGCGGGAGCAACCCCTGCGGCCGCATCAATGCGTCCAAGCTCTCTGGTCGCCATCGTCGCGCGCCCAATGTCCTGCCTTCTCCTGCCATTGGACCACGCGTACCGCCACCGGAGTCACTGGCCTGCGTTTCGCACCAGCACACGGCTGCATGCAGGCTACAGACCCCGCGCAGCGACTTTAACCCGTCTGAATTAACGAATCCACGGCGGAGCGACGTAGAATTGCGCGCTCTTTTCAACCCGCGAGCTTCACGGCGGCGCATGGCCGACCCCAATCTTCCCCCGCTCCCACCTGCCCCCCAGCCCAACCGGACCGGTGAGCGCATCGGTTGGCGGAACCTGCACGGCGGGGCCCGCGCGCTGGCGTCCGTTCGCGCCGCCGAACGGCACACCGGCCTCACGCTGCTGGTCACGGCCGATTCCGCTGCGGCCTACCGTCTCGTGCGCGAACTCGAGTTCTTCCGAGCCGACCACTCCCTCGACATCCGCCTGTTGCCCGACTGGGAGACGCTGCCCTACGACGCCTTTTCACCGCATCAGGACATCATCAGCGAACGGTTATCGACGCTGAATCGTCTGCCGAGGATGCAGCGCGGACTGCTCGTGGTGCCGATCAAGACGCTGATGCAGCGCCTGCCGCCGCCGGCCTTTCTCGACGGCCACGTGCTGATGCTGCGCCGGGGTGAGGCGTTCGACCCGCATACCTACCGCGCGCGGCTGGAACATGCCGGCTATCGCGCTGTGGAGACCGTCACCGAGCGGGGCGAGTTCGCGGTGCGCGGCTCGCTCATGGACATCTTCCCGATGGGAGCGAGCAGCGCCTATCGCGTGGATCTGTTCGACGACGAAATCGAAACGCTGCGCACCTTCGATCCGGAAACTCAGCGCACGCTTTCGCAGTGCGAGTCCATCGAACTGCTGCCCGCCAAGGAATTCCCCCTCGATGCAGCCGCGATCTCCCGATTCCGGAACCGCTGGCACGCAGCGTTCGATGTCGACGTGCGCCGGTGCCCGGTGTATCAGGATGTCAGTCGCGGTTTCGCCGCATCGGGCGTCGAGTACTTCCTGCCGTTCTTCTTCGATGAGCTCGGGACTCTCTTCGATTACCTGCCCGGCGACGCCATGCTGATTCGGGATCAAGCCGCCGAGCACGCCGCATCGAGCTTCCTCACGGAAGTCGCGGCGCGCTACGAGAGTCTTCGTCACGACATCGAAAGGCCCATCCTGCCGCCCAACGCGCTGTATCTGTCCGTGGATCAGCTGTTCGGAGGGCTCGCCAGGATGAGCACGATCGTGATGGACGGCGAACGCCACGCCGTGACCTTCGCGACGCATCCCCTCCCGGACGTATCGGTGAACCACCGGGCCCGCCACCCGGGCGAGCGGCTCACCGCCTTCCTCGAAGGCGACCGTCCTCCCGTGCTGTTCTGCGCGGAGAGTCCGGGCCGCCGGGAAGTGCTCGACGAGTTCCTGCAGCGTGCGGGTATCCGCACTCACCCCTGCGCGAGTTTCGAGGAGTTCCTGGCCCTCGGCGCCGGGGATCACGCGGGGATCACCGCCGCGCCGATCGACAGCCCAGTCTGGTGCGAGCAATTCATCCTCATCAGCGAAGCGCAGCTGTTCGGATCGCGCGCCGAGTACGAGCGCTATCGCGGCAGCCGAGTGATCGATCCCGACCAGATCATCCGCAATCTCACCGAGCTGCACGAAGGGGCGCCGGTCGTCCACTTCGATCACGGTGTCGGTCGCTACCGCGGCCTGACGAGCCTCGAAATCGACGGCGCAACCTCCGAGTTCCTCACCATCGAGTACGCCGAAGCCGCGAAACTCTACGTACCGGTCACATCGCTGCACCTCATCAGTCGATACGCGGGCGCCGACGAGCACACCGCGCCGCTGCATCGGCTCGGATCCGATCAGTGGGAGAAGGCCAAGCGCAAAGCCGCGGAAAAGATCCACGATGTTGCCGCCGAACTGCTCGATGTGCAGGCGCGCCGCGCCGCACGCGGCGGCACGGCGTTTGCGGCACCGGATGAGGCCTACGAACGATTCGTCGACCAGTTTCCGTTCGACGTGACGCCGGATCAGCGCCAGGCAATCGACGATGTCATCGCCGATCTCGTGGCACCGAAGACCATGGACCGCCTGGTCTGCGGCGACGTGGGGTTCGGCAAGACCGAGGTGGCGATGCGGGCCGCCTTCGTCGCCGTGGCGAGCGGCAAGCAGGTGGCCGTGCTCGTACCCACGACCCTGCTGGCGCAGCAGCACTACGACAATTTTCGCGACCGCTTCGCGGACTTCCCCATTCAGATCGAAGCGATTTCGCGGCTGCGCACGGACACGGAGACGGATTCGGTGCGCTCGCGGCTCGCGAGCGGCACCGTCGACATCGTCATCGGCACGCACCGGTTGCTGTCGAGCAATCTGAAGTTCGCCGATCTCGGTCTCGCCATCATCGACGAGGAGCACCGCTTCGGTGTACGGCAGAAAGAACGCCTGAAAGCGCTGCGCGCCGAGGTGGATGTACTCACCCTGACGGCAACACCGATCCCGCGCACATTGAACATGGCGGTGGGCGGCTTGCGCGACCTGTCGATCATCGCCACACCACCCGCCAAGCGGCTCTCGGTGAAGACCTTCGTGCATCAGCGGCGCAAAGACCTGATCCGCGAAGCGATCACCCGCGAACTGGCTCGGGGCGGTCAGGTGTTCTACGTTCACAACGAAGTGAGAACGATCGAGCAGACCGCAGAAGAACTCGCCGCCCTCGTGCCCGAAGCCCGCATCGGCGTGGGGCACGGCCAGATGCCCAAGCGCAGGCTCGAGGCGGTGATGAGCGACTTCTATCATCGCCGCAGCAACGTCCTCGTCTGCAGCACGATCATCGAGAACGGCATCGACATCCCGAACGCGAACACCATCATCATGGACCGCGCCGACAAGTTCGGCCTGGCGCAGCTGCACCAGCTGCGGGGTCGTGTCGGGCGCTCCCACCGCCAGGCGTACGCGTATCTGCTCACGCCGCATCCCAAAGCACTCACGGCGGAAGCGGTCAAACGCCTCGAAGCCATCGAAGCCGCAGGTGAGCTCGGGGTGGGTTTCACGCTCGCAACCCACGACCTCGAAATCCGCGGCGCGGGCGAACTGCTCGGCGATGAGCAGTCCGGTCAGATCGAGTCGGTCGGATTCTCGCTGTACCTCGACATGCTCAATCGCGCCGTCGCCGCGATTCGAGCGGGCAAGAACCCATCGCTGGCTGCGCCTCTGCCCGAACACCAGGAGGTCAACCTGCGGGTTCCTGCGCTGATTCCCGACGATTACCTGCCCGACGTGCACACGCGGCTGATTCTCTACAAGCGCATCGCAAGTGCGGCCAACGCCGACGAACTCGACGAACTGAAGGTGGAAATGATCGACCGATTCGGACTGCTCCCGGAGCCGACCAAGGCACTCTTCCGTCTCACTGCGTTGAAGCTCCGCGCCGCAGCCCTCGGCATCGATCGAGTCGACTTCGGGCCGAGCGGTGGTCGAATCGAGTTCACCGATCAAACCGTGGTGGATCCCTTTGCGCTGGTCCGCATGGTGCAACGCGAACCCACGACCTACCGATTGGAGGGCGGCAATCGCCTGCGGGTGACAGCCAACCTTGCCGATTCGGAGCAACGCTTTGCACGCGCCGATCTCATCCTGGACCGGCTGGAAGGTGCGACCCAGGCCAAGGCGGTGTCCGCATGAAACGCCTCCATGTCGCCCTGTCTGGCCTGTTGGGTTGTCTCGCCGCGTGCAACGCAGCGGCGGCCACCGTGCAGTTCACGCAACCCTGGTATCGGGTCGAGATCATCGTCTTCGAGCGTAACGGCCCGGCCGCAACCAACGAGGCATTGGAGAGCTTCGAACCGATGCGATTTGCGCTCGGAAACCTCGCCTTTCCGGACGATCCGGCCCGGGTCTATGCACTCGATGTCGAGACGCTCGCCATGCCGACCTTGCCCGCTGCCGCCCCCGATTTCGAACCACCGTTGCCGGAAGTCGACGAGATGCCACCGCGCGCGGAGGCGCAGCCCCTCGAGGAAATGCAGCCCGTCGAATCAGGGCCGTTGCCTGCCCCGATCGTGGTCGAACCGACCCCGGCGGAACGCCTCGCTGCGCAGATCGCGGCGTATGAGGCCGAACTCGCCGCGGGCAGCCTCACCTGGCTGCCGGAATCATCGCTGACACTGCGCAACGAGCGTCGGCGTCTGGGCGCACGCGCCGCCTATCGCGTCGTTTTCCACGGTGCCTTCGTGCAATCCATACCCCCGCGCGACACACCGGCACCGATCCTCATTCAGACTGGCGATCGCCTTGCAGCGCGCTGGTCGATCGAAGGGTCGATTGCAGTGACCCTGGCGCGCTTCCTGCACGTGCACGCGCGCCTGTCGCGACAACCGCTCTTCGACGATCCAGGCACGCAGATCCTCGACGAACACCGGCGCATGCGCAGCGGTGAATTGCACTACCTGGATCACCCCGCGTTCGGGTTGCTCGTGCGCGTCGATCCGGTGACGCCACCGCAGGCGCTGCTCGACGCGGCTGCGGCGCTCGACCCGCGGCGCTAGTATTTTCGAACGCGCTAGCGCTTGCGCGAGAGCCGCGCCGCCGCCGTGCTCAGTATCGCGGCCATCGGCGCTTGCGCCGCGCGCGATACCTGCGCCATATCCGCGGTCGAGAGACTGGCGGCGTTGCGCCCGGCAGCGGGGTTGACCACCAGACAGATCGCGCCGTAGGCAAGTCCGAGCTCGCGCGCGAGTGCCGCTTCCGGCATGCCCGTCATACCGACGATCGAACAGCCATCACGCGCCATGCGCTCGATTTCGGCTGCGCTTTCCAGGCGCGGTCCCTGAGTACATCCGTAAACGCCACCGTCGGTGACGTCGCGTGCATGCGCGCGCGCCGCCGCGACGAGTTCGGTGCGGGTCCGCGCATCGAAGGGGTGCGTGAAGTCGACATGTTCCAGTCGCGGTTCGTCCATATAGGTGTGATCGCGACCCCAGGTGTAGTCGATGATCTGATCGGGAATGACGAACGCGCCCGGCGCCAGGTCGCGCGCGATTCCCCCTACTGTATTGGTTGCGAGAACACATTCCGCGCCCAGTTCGCGCAGCAGCCAGAGATTGGCGCGGTAGTTGATGCGGTGCGGCGCGATGCGGTGAGGTTGCCCGTGTCGCGGCAGCACGATCACGCTCTTACCTTGTAATCGCGCATGCAGCGGCTTGCCGGACGCATCGCCAAATGGGGTTTCGCACTGCTCCACCGGACTGCCGTCTTCGACGAGCCCACCGAAGCCGGTGCCGACGATGATGGCGACCGTCACGCCGCTGCTTCCCGCAACGCATAGATGGCGGCGAGATTGCGCCAGTAGCCGCGGTAGTCCATGCCGCGCCCGAACACGTAGCGATCGGGGCACTCGAGGGCGACGAAATCCGCGTCCGCCGAGCGCGGGCGCGTGAGTTGCTTGCGCAGCATCACGGCCGAGTACACGGTCGCGGCACCGGCATCGCGATAACGCGCGATCACTGCCGCGAGCGTGATTCCCTCATCGAGTATGTCGTCGACGATCAACACGGCGCGGTCCTTGCAGTCGACCTGTGGTGAGCCGCGCCACTCCACCGAGGCGCCCGAGGTCGAG
>JBFKCZ010000070.1:0-9182 GCA_041620035.1 Pseudomonadales bacterium | reverse complement strand
CTCGATGGCGCGCTTCTGTTGCCGCAGCAGGTGCTCCCGCTGCTGTTTGTCGATGTCGTGCTTGGCCTGCTCGGCGATCTCCCGGCGGACTTCGTTGACCGTCGACTCGTGGAGCAGGATTTCGTGAATCTTCTCCATCAGCGCGAGCGTCGTGTCCGCAGCGAGCACTTCCTGTTCGCGTTCGACATCGAGGTTGGCGAGGGAGGCCATGCGGTACATCTGAATGACCGGATCGCCGATCGTGCCGATCAGCTGCTGGAACATCTGCGGTCCATTCTCGGTATCGAACAACTGCGCGATGCGGCGCCCGAGTGCGAGATTCTCGCGCACGAGTGCATCGATCCTCGCGAAGTCCGGTGCGCTGTCGGAAACGGTGAGCTTCGGCAGCAGCTCGTAGGTGACCTGCAGATAGTCGGACTCGGGCACGGCGTCGAGGATCTTGACGCGCTGCACGCCCTGGACGATGACCTGCGCGCCGCCTTCGCGGCGTTCCACCCGCTTGACGCTGACCAGGGTGCCGACGTCGTGCAGCTCATGGCGATCGGGGTCTTCGAGCGTGCCGTCACGCTGGGCGACTGTGAGGATGGGCGAGGCCGAGTCCACCGCGACTTTGACGGCCGCGAGGGATTTGGGCCTCCCCACCGCCAGGGGGACCACGAGTTCCGGGTAAACCACCGTATTTTTGAGTGGAAGCACCGGGAGGATCGATGGTGTTGTGGTCATACGCTCCGTCTTCGATTGGTCTGCAAAATCCGTCACAGGCCAAGGTGGGGCCGTCGCACCGGCATTTCAACCACCGCGGCGGCCTTGTTGCCGGCACGTCACGGCGCATCAAGGCTGCCCTCGGTTGGCATTTCCCGCGGAACGCACCGAGAATGACGGGCTTTAACCGGACGCAACCCCATGAAAGACCAGACCATTGCCATCCACGCGGGCTACACGACCGACCCGACCACCAAGGCGGTTGCCACGCCGATCTTTCAGACGGTCGCCTACGAGTTCGACAACGCCCAGCACGGCGCCGACCTCTTCAATCTGGCGGTGCCCGGCAACATCTACTCGCGCATCATGAATCCCACGAACGACGTGCTCGAGCAGCGCGTGGCACAGCTCGAGAATGGCATCGCCGGGCTCGCGCTGTCGGCCGGCAGCGCGGCGATCAACTACGCCGTGCTGAACCTCGCCGAGATCGGCGACAACATCGTCACGGTGCCGCAGCTGTATGGCGGTACCTACACGCTGTTTGCCCACATGCTGCCGAAGCAGGGCATCGAGGTGCGCTTCGCGAAGGATGACTCCCCTGAGTCGCTCGGCAAGCTCATCGACAAGAAGACCAAGGCGATCTTTTTCGAAACCATCGGCAATCCGGCTGGCAACATCGTCGATGTGGCTGCCGTGGCGGCCATGGCGAAGAGCCATGGTGTCGCCACCATTGCCGACAACACGGTAGCGAGCCCCGCCCTGCTGAAACCCATCGATCACGGTGTGGACATCGTCGTGCACTCGCTCACGAAGTACATGGGTGGTCATGGCACCACGCTGGGCGGACTCATCGTCGATTCCGGCAAGTTTCCGTGGGCGGATCACGCGGCCAGGTACCCCATGTTCAGCCAGCCGGAGGCGTCGTATCACGGTGTCGTCTACGCCCAGGCATTCGGGCCCGCCGCGTATATCGGCCGTGCGCGCACCGTCCCGCTGCGCAACACCGGCTCGGCGCTGTCGCCGTTCAACGCCTTCCTGCTGCTGCAGGGCATCGAGACGCTGCCGCTGCGCATGGAACGGCACTGCGACAACACCCTAGCGGTGGCGAAGTACCTGAAGGGCCACAAGCGGGTCGAGTGGGTGAGCTACGCAGGGCTCGAGGGCGACCGCTACCACGCGCTCGCGAAGAAATACATGAAGGGCCGCGCGTCCGGCATTCTCACCTTCGGCGTGAAGGGCGGGTTCGATGCCGGGGTCAAGTTCTACGATGCGCTGGGCCTCTTCAAGCGCCTGGTTAACATCGGCGACGCCAAATCGCTCGCCTGTCATCCGGCGTCCACCACGCATCGTCAGCTGAGCGAAGCGGAACAGAAGCAGGTCGGCGTTGCGCCCGAGATGATTCGACTGTCGGTGGGCATCGAGGACATCGAAGACATCATCGCCGATCTGGATCAGGCGCTGGGGCGTTGATCCAAGCGGGAGCGTTCGCGCCCAAGGGCGCTCCCACAACGGTTTCGATGACTTTTGCGACACCCTCCAAGGAGGGTGTAGTTAAAGCCCGAACGGAGCTTGTGGGAGCGGGCTCGCCCGCGAACAAGCCAATCACTTCCTTACGTTCGTTCGCGCCCAGGGGCGCTCCCACAACGGCTTCGATGACTATTGCGACACCCTTCAAGGGCGCGCCCACAACGGCTGCGATGACGTTCAGTTACGCGAGCCTCACCAGCTCATCGAAGCGCACCCGATGCTTCAGCGTCTGGCCGCGGGCGAAGCGCTCCACTTCGTCGACGATCTGATCGGCGAGACGCTGGGTTTCCTTGCCGAGCGAGCCCGCGATGTGCGGCGTGAGCAGTACGTTCGGCATCCGGAACAGGGGTGAGGTGGGCGGCAGCACTTCGGGTTCGGTGGTGTCGAGTACCGCGCTGATACGGCCGGTCGTGAGTTCCGCGATCATCGCTTCCTGGTCGACCAGAGCGCCGCGCGCGGTGTTGATGAATGTGGCGCCGTCACGCATCAGCGCGAACTCGCGCGCACCCAGCATGTGCCTCGTTTCCGGCAGGAGCGGGGCGTGCAGGCTGACGATGTCGGCGTTGCACAGAAGTTCCGTGAGCGACACCTTCTGACTGCCGAGTTCGCGCGCCTCGAGCGGCGAAATGTACGGGTCGTAGAGCAGCACCTTGAAGTCGAAGGCGCGGAGCAGATCGAGCAGTTTGCGGCCCACATGCGACGCGCCGATGACACCGATGCACTTCCTGTAGTTGCCGACGTTGGGTGCTTCCCGTGTCCACGGCGCACGGTTCTCGTGGCTGCGATGGTAGAAGCCCGCGAGCTTCAGCACCTGCTTGTTGGTGAACAGAATCGCGGCCAGGGTGTACTCGGCCACGGGCACCGCATTGGCGGCGACCGCGTTGATCACCTGAATGCCGTTGCGCCAGACGCATTCGTCGACGAACCCCTTCACCGTGCCGGCGAGATGAGCGACGAGACGCAAGGCGGGCAGTTGGCCAAGGGCGTGTGAGTCGATGCGTGGCGAACCCCAGCTCGTGATCAGCACCTGAACCCGGCGTGCGTCGCCTCCCAGCGACTCGAAGTCGCGCACCGGGGACGTGGACACCAGGCGGCACGCGCGCCCCAGGCGCTCGATGTGGTCGTTGCGTAACAGCTCGTCGCGCACGACGGGGTGCATCACCAGCGCTGTCACCGGACCCTGGGCCATCGACTCTCCCCACGCCGGTTGTCACACCCGGCGAATGCAAGATAATGCAATCCGAGTCATCCGTATAAGCCCCGCATGCCCGCACTCGAAAATCGCATCAGCGTGATGGCGCAGATGCAGGAAGCCCACAACCGGGAAGTGCACCCCGCCTGGCGCACCCAGGGGTATGAGTACTATCGCGCGGTGTGGGTCGAGTGCGCGGAACTCCTCGACCACTTCGGCTGGAAGTGGTGGAAACTGCAACAGCCCGACCTCGATCAGGTGCGCCTCGAAATCGTCGACATCTGGCACTTTGGTCTGTCGGAGATGCTGCGGCGCGATCGCCTGAGCGTGGAGCACGTCGACCCGGCGATCGTTGCCGCGATCGAGCAGGGTCTCGCGGCGCCCGCCGTCGACTTCAAGGCCGCGGTCGAGACGCTGGCGTCGCGGTCACTCGCCGAGAAGGACTTCTGCCTCCCGTCGTTCGTCGCACTGATGCGTGCGCTGCCGATGAGCTTCGATGAGCTGTTCCGGAACTACGTAGGGAAGAACGTGCTCAACCGGTTCCGGCAGGCGAACGGCTACAAAACGGGCGTGTACAAGAAGCTTTGGGGCGGCATTGAAGACAATGTGCATCTCATGGCGATCGCGTCGGAACTCGACGATGGCTCGCGTGACTACGTCGATGCGTTGTACGCGGCGCTGGAGGCACGTTACCGGCAGAGTGCCGCTTCCTAGCGCGATACCTCTCTACTGCCCTACTGCACTACTGCGCACGCAGCTGGCGCATTGCCTGTTCGATCATCTGCCGGGTTTCCTTCCACGTTTTATCGTCGAGCATTGCCCATTGCGTGAACTCGAAACGACGCCCCGTGCGCTGATCTTCGAACACGAAATGGAACGGAAACCAATGCACGCCCGGTTCGTCGATGTTGGCCCAGACCTTCGGAAATTTCGCCTGGGGAAAGAACCGCAACACGATGTTGCCGGGCCCCGCGGCGCTGAGTGTTTCGCTCGCGGCGGGGTCGAGCAACGAGGTCACCGTGACCTTGAACTGACCTTTGGCCTTGAGATTGGCCTTCAGCGTGCGCACGAAGGGGGGTGCATCGCCCTGATCGGGACCGAAGCTCGCGCTGATGCCCAGGTCATCGACCACGATGTGCTTGTTGCGTACCCCCTTGGGCAGACCGTCCGCCACTTCGACCTTGTGGGTAGAACCGTCCTCGAGGGTGACCGTGGTCGTTGCGGCATCCGCAATCGCGGTATCCAACATGAGTGCACCGAACGCGAGCAGGGACGTGGACATCCAAACTGCATTGCTGCGACGAACGTTGGTCATTGGCATTCCCCGGTTACTGGTAGATCGAGACTGTTTCATCGAACATGCCCGACCAGGGCATCTCGGGCAAGGGGGGGTGAACGTGAAGATCTACTGGTTCAAAGCGCAGGCGCCGCAACGGGTGCTGGCGCTGGTCAAGCACCTTGGCATCGACGCCGAGCTGGTCGAAATCGATCTGATGGGCGGCGGGCTGCGAACCAAGGACTACGTCGCCCTGAACCCCAACATGAAGGCGCCGACTCTCATCGACGGTGATCGTGTGCTGTGGGAAGCCTCCGCCATCATGGCGCATCTGTGCATCAAGGCCGGCTCGGACATGTGGCCCGCGTCGAATCCCGATGAGCAGGTAGAAGTCCTGCGCTGGCTGTCGTGGAACGACTGTCACTGGTCACCAGCGGTGGCCCCGTTCTACTTCGAGCATGTCGTGAAATCGACGTTCGGCCTGGGGCCGCCCAATCGCGAACCGATGGACAAGGCCCTGCCGGACTTCATTCGCTACGCGAAGGTGCTCAATGGGCATCTCGCCGACCACGACTACGCCGCGTGCGACCGACTGACCATTGCGGACTTTCAGCTGGGGTCGATGGCAACCCATTGGCAGGCGTCGGACATGCCGATGGCGGGCTCCCCCAACATCGTCGCGTGGAACGAACGGCTCATGCGGCTGCCCGCCTGGGCGGATCCGTGGCCGGCCCACGATTGAGCCGAGGGTCAAGCCTCGGGCACGGGCAGGCACTCCATGATTTCCACGGCATCGCCGGGGAATATCGAGAAGTGGGGGTGATTGGTGAACAGCTTTGCGGCCGCGGCGAGCGACGCCGCCTCGATGATCACATAGCCCGCCATGTGGTTGGTCGCGTCCGCAATGCCGTCTTTCGACGTGCGCTTCGTCTTTCCCAGTGGCCCACCCCCGTCGACGATTCGCGCGGCGTTCTTCGCCATCCACTCGCCCCAGGCCTGCATGCCCGCGGCCTGGGCCTGATCGCGTTTCTTCGCGTCCATCCTGTCCCATCCCGATTTCGCGCGCGCTGCCGCCGTGCCGGTGTAAACCGCCAGAAACTTCTTCACGAGAGCCTCCCGATCGACCGGTCGAATCACGCTTTCAATTAACGATGGGGACGAGCCGCACCGTCAACTGACACCACTGTTCACCCCGCGGCCCGTGCCCTTCCCAGCAGCATTACGCGGAAGTCGACGCCTTCCTGAAAACTCACGACGAGCAGATAGACGCTCAGGAACAGCGCGCCACCGAAGAAACCGAGCACGCCCAGGAGCAACCCCGCGGGTGTGAAGTGATGGCGCCAGGCAAGCCACAGGGCGGACAGGCTCAAGAAACACATGAAGTCGAGGTTGAACTGTCCCGGCCATCCCATCGCGGCCATGTCACCGAAGAATACCGGGATCAGCCCCAGGCCGTGCTCGGCTGCCACGACGGCCGTGTAGCCGGATATGGCCAGAAACATCACGACCAGATAGATCCGAAATGCGCCCATGGTCTTCTCCTCTCCTGGATTCGGTTGGTGGCGTTGTTCAAACCGTGCCAGTACGGCGTCGATAGTCATCGATCAACTGATCGACCGCGTACCCGGCCGATGCCGCTTCGAGCTCGTTCGTGTCGATGAGCCGGGCCAGGATGATCGCGCCTTTCCACAACGCCCAGCCACGGCCGCGCGACCAGACATCATCGCTCGGGGCGAGCGCAGCACGGAACACCGTACGAGACGCCGGGCTGAAGAACGTCCACGCAATGGTCGTATCACAGGCAGGGTCGCCCACCGCCAGGCCGCCGAAGTCGATGACTGCGCAGAGCCTTCCGTCCCGCACGAGCAGGTTACCGGCTGCCACATCGCCGTGGAACCACACCGGTTCGTGGGCCATGGGCGCCGTGATGGCTTCTGTCCAGATGGCTGCGGCGGCTTCGACGTCGATTTCGTTATGAAGTCGCGACAACGCGCTGCGGAACTGCGCATCCCATCGATCGAGCGAGCCGCCACGAAACGCGCTCGATGGGCCACCGCTCGTATCCATCCGCTGCAGTGCGCGCAGAAACGCGGCCAGATCTGCCGCGAATCGGTCCTCATCAATGATGCGTTCGGGGCTTGCGACGTCGCCGTCGAGCCACGCGTACACCGACCACGGCCAGGGAAACTCTTCGTCGGGTTCACCGCGTGCAAGCGGTGTTGGGATGGGTAGCGGCAGCTGGGGTGCAAGCCGCGGCAACCAGATTTGCTCCTTGTCGATCGCGGCTGCGTAGTGCGCCGCACTCGGCAACCGCACCGTCATCCGATCACCCAGGCGATACGTACGGTTGTCCCAGCCGCCCGGCTCCACCGGCTGTATCGGCAGATCGGCCCACTGCGGGAACTGGCGTGCAATCAGCCGACCGACGAGGGCGGCGGCGTCAGTCGGATCCCGTGGCGTCATTCCGCCATGGTACCGCTCACCATTGGTGCAGCGGGCGATGGATCTCCGCGAGCCACTCGCGCGACAGCTTCTCTACCCGCCGGTCGTAGGTGACGAGGCCGTTCACTTCACCCTCGACATCGGTGGTTTGCGTGTACACCGCGGCACACAGGTCGTGTTCCCGGAAGGCGCGCACGATCGCGGCAGTGGTACGCGCGTAGGCGGACTTCAACTCGGCCTCACTGTGAAACGTCTGATAGCCCCAGTTGCGCATAGCCGGGTTCCAGAGGTGACCTTCGATCGGCCAGCCGATGCCGCCGTACTCGCCAATCACACGCGCGCGCCTGCCGTCGGCCGCGGGTGGGTTCGGTTCGGGTTCGTAGTCGTGACGGTCCACCAGGTGACCCGCGGGTCGATCGAGCCAGCCGCTCGCCGCGTTCACCGGCCGGGTCGGATCCATCGCCGCGATGCGTTGCGCGAGCCGCGCGGTATCGAACTGGCCCCAGCCTTCGTTGTGCAGCACCCAAAGCACGATACTCGGATGGTTGCGCAGGCGGTTGATCATGCGTTGCAGTTCGAGTTCGTAGTTCTCGGTGCTCACCGATGCGCGAATCGCCTCGCCTTCGTCGTTGGGGGCGACGAACTGGCCGGGCAGAAAGCCGCTCGGCATGTCCTGCCACACGAGGAGGCCCAGCCGATCGCAGTGATGGTAGTAGCGCGCCGGTTCCACCTTGATGTGCTTGCGCACCGCGTTGAATCCCGCCGCCTTGAGAAACTCGATCTCGTAGATCATCGCCGCGTCCGCCGGTGGCGTGTGCAGGCCATCGGGCCACCAGCCCTGATCCAGCGTTGCGAGATGGAACACGGGCTCCCCGTTCAAGAGCAGCGTGGGCGCTTCAGATCCGGGGTGGGGTCCGACGGCAATGCTGCGCATCCCAAAGTAGCTCCGCACAGAATCGAGAACCGCCTCGGGTGGACCGGCGTTCAGATAGAGCGAAGCTTCCGTTGCGCCCCGCAACGGCACCTCGCGCAACAGGCTCGCGGTGGCACGGTGTTCGTTCTGTGCGGGTAGCGGATTCGGTACGCGAACCAGTTCGACGTCGAGATCGTACAGCGTGGGATTCGTGGGCGACCACAGCTCGGGAGCGTCGATGGGCACGCGGATGACACGATCCGGCCGGCCGGTCAGCGTCGCCACGATCCGTTCGCCGCGCCGAACGCGCAGGTTGACTGCGAGCCGCGCGTCGCGGGTGGAACGCGCGAGCAGCACCTCCACCGCGACACTCGCGTCGGTGACGTTCGGTGCGATTCGCACTTCAGTGATGTGATTGTCGCGCGGCACCTGTTCCAGCCAGACCGTCTGCCATATGCCGGTGACGGGTGTGTACCAGATGCCGCCCGGTTTCAGTTGCTGCTTGCCGCGCGGCTGATCCTCGGCGCTGGTGGGATCGTCTACCGCCACGCAAACCGTGTTCTCGCCTTCGGCGACGTACTCGGAGATGTCGAGGGTGAAGGGATCGAACCCGCCGCTGTGGCTTGCGACGAAGGCGTCGTTGATCCACACAGCGGCGTGATAATCAACGGCACCGAAGTGCAGCAGTGTGCGCGGTGCGCAGGATTCGAGTGTGAAAACGCGCTGATACCACAGCCGCTCGTTCGGTTCGACCCGGCGCGTCACGCCGGACAGCGCACTTTCGACGCAGAACGGCACCAGTATTCGACCCTGCCAACGGCTTGGCTGGGGCGCGTTGCGGGGCGTGATGGCGTAGTCCCAGTGGCCGTTGAGGTTCTGCCATGCGGGCCGAACCAGTTGGGGTCGGGGATATTACTGCCATGCGGTCTGTGGCGTGACCGTCTCTCCCCAGCGTGTCAGCATCGGTTGGCCGCGCATGGCAGAGTAGCTCCAGTGGTTGAACGGCGCACACGCATCGGTCGGCTAGTCTCGCCTCAGCACGCCCGTCAGCGTGAGCACGACCACCGCCGATAGTGCGGTTCCAACCAGCACATAGAGGCTGTGTAGAAGCGCCCACACCCAACGCCAGT
>JBFKCZ010000069.1:0-9184 GCA_041620035.1 Pseudomonadales bacterium | reverse complement strand
CGCACGCGTCGAGGACGGGACCATCGTGAACCGGCCGCTCGCAGGCACGCGCCGACGCGGCCACACAGACGAAGAAGATCGGGCAATGGAAGCGGAACTCCTCGCCGACCCGAAGGAAATCGCCGAGCACCTGATGCTCATCGACCTCGGCCGCAACGATGTCGGGCGCGTCGCCGAGACCGGGTCGGTAGAGGTGACGGAGCAGTTCGTCATCGAACGCTACTACAACGTCATGCACATCTCTTCCAACGTGGTGGGCAAACTGAAGGCGGGCAAGAACGCCATCGACGTACTGCGCGCCACCCTGCCCGTGGGCACCCTTTCCGGAGCGCCCAAGATCCGTGCCATGGAAATCATCGACGAACTCGAGCCGGTGAAGCGCGGCATCTACGGCGGCGCGGTGGGCTATCTCGCCTGGAATGGCAACATGGACACGGCGATCGCCATCCGCACGGCGGTCATCAAGGACGGCACGCTGTACATCGAAGCAGGCGGTGGCGTCGTCGCCGATTCCATCGGCCGGCTCGAATGGAAGGAGAGCATGAACAAGGGCCGGGCGATCTTCCACGCCGCAGCCATGGCGGAGCGGCGCTTCGAATCGCTGGATTGATACACAACACAACATTTTTTCTGTTGACTTCCGATCCCAAAGGGTTCATTTTTCCTCCACATTCTCTCCATTATCGGAGACGGGGTCGGAAGAATGGGTCGGATCGTCAAAATACTGGGATTGTGCGCGTTGCTGGGGCCTCTGGCCGCCCAGGCCACGACCCTGGACTACGACGCGTTCATGAAGGGCACCCGGGTGGGACAGGCCGAAATCACCATCGAGCGGGCCGACGACGCCTACCTGATCCGCGGCCGCGCCTGGGCCGAGGGCATGTTCAAGTGGCTCACCAAGTGGCGCAGTCTGTTCACGGCCAACGGCCGGCTGGTGGACGGCGCGCCCGTTGCAGAGGGCTACAGCCTCACGGAGCGTGCGCGCAACAAGGTCAAGGAGCTGTCCCTGCAGGACGGCAAGGTGACCTACGTCAAGAATGGCGAGCGCCGCACCCCGGCCGCTCCGACGTCGAAGATGGATCTCCTGTCGGCGCTGTTTCTGCCCAACGGCTGCGACACGAGCCCCGACATCCACAACGGCAAAGACCAGTTTTCGCTGACCCTGACCCAGGTGGCGCCCGCCACGTCCGTTCCCGGCGCCACGCTGCGCTGCGAATTCGATGTGCGCGATCAGGATCAGCAACACATCAAGGCTGTGGTATGGCTCGGTGAACGCGATGGCTTCACCGTGCCGATCCAGCTCGATCTCGCAGGTGCTCTCGAGGGCACGTTAAAGCTGCGGGCCTGAGCGCGCAGCCCGGGGCAGCAGCCGCTGCGCCCGAGTCGCGCCCAGGCCCGCAGCTTTGCGATACGTTCGCACCTTCTACTCGCCACTGATCGCAAGTCGCTTGCACGGTCGCCAGGATCGCGCGACGATCCGACCATGACATGGCGGGCTGCGCTCTTTCTCGCCGCCTCGATAGCGGCAACCTCCACCGCCGCCGAAACCTACCGGTTCGACGTCGCCGACGATTACCTGGCTCCCAGTGACCAATGGGACATGTGGCGAGCGACCGAAGCCGCCTTTGCCGCGGACTTCGCCGCCATCGAGCACTGCGCCGACCCCGATGCCGACTGCAGTGGCAACCACCGCGCCGTCAATCGACTGCTCGCGCGCCTGAAGGACGTCGAACCGGAAAGCCGCGTCAAGGCGGTCAATGCCTGGGTCAACCGGCGCCGCTATCGCGACGATCGCAGCACGACCACCCCGGACGGCCGCATGCCGAACGAATGGCGTTCCCTGTCGGACCTGTTGCGACGCGGCGGCGACTGCGAAGACTTCGCCATGGCCAAGTACTTCCTGCTGCGTCAGGTCGGCATCCCCGCAGAGCAGATGCGCGTCGTCGTGGCCTGGGACCGGCCGACCCGTGCCTACCATGCTTTACTTGCCTATGACACCGACGCTGGGGCGTGGCTGATCGAAACGGATGGCTCCATCCGCCGCAACGCCCACGGGAAGTACCGCTTCCTGTACTCGATCAACGAACTGGGGGTCTGGGATCACGCGCCGGCCGAGGGCGCAACCACTGCTCGGCGAAATCGGAGGGAATCATCATGAATCGACTCGTCATCGCGCTGGCGCTGCCAGCGCTGCTCGGTGCGGGCTCTGCCGCGGCCGTCGAACAGACGACCGCAGTGAGCTACATCGACCAGAGCAATGTCATCGAGCGGTTCCGGTATCTCGAGCGGGTGGACGTCACGGCCGAAAAGCCGATGGTCGATCCGGCGCTCGCCGAAGAGCTGAGCCCCGAACTCGAGGCCATCCTCGACGAGGCGGCCGCGCTGGAGGATGCCGGGCGCTGAGCGACTCGCTGGTACGCTCGCTAGCCGTACCTGGTTTGCAGTTGCTCGGCGTACCCGCCGCGGCCGGTTGCGCGCAGACGCGACAGGTAGGCCTCGAGCTTGCCGCGGGTGTGAAAAGGACCGCCCTCGGCCAGGGTGTTCGCCAGCGGATCCCGCCCGCGCGCCGCGCGCGGCAGCATCTCCGCGTGCCACGCCGCCAGCAGCGCCTCTCCCCGCCGAGTAACGTCGGGCTGCGCGTCCGCCAGGTCGCGTTCCTCGTGCGGGTCGGCTCGCAGATCGAATAGCTGAACGTCCGCGAAGCCGTGGAAGCCGTCGTGATAGGTGCGCACGTACAGATGGTCACCGAAGCGCACGGCACGCTGACAGGTCCACGCGCAGTGCGACAGCACGAGGTGATCTCTTCCGGCGCCTGCTTCCGCGGTGCCCGTGTCGATCATCATTGCCGCGCGACATGACCGTGCGTCCCAGTGGCGCGATGGATTGCCTCCCACCATCTCCAGGAGAGCGGCGAACACATCGATCTGATAATAGAGGCCCGCTCGGCGGCCCGCCGTGAGGCCAGGCCAGCGAACGATCATCGGCAGGCGGTGCGTGTGCTCGTCCGCCGTGTGGTGATCGCAATAGACAGCGAGTTCGCCGAGCGTCTCGCCATGGTCGGACGACACGACCACTGCAGTGTCGTCGGCGATTCCCAGATCCGCGAGCTGATTCATCAGACGCCCGACGAAATCGTCTGCAAAGCGAACGCCGGTGTCGTAACCGTCGAACATGCGTCGCACCGCTGCCGGTGAGTCGATCTGTTGCGGCTGCCGGGGGAAGTGACGCGCCCAGGCATCGTTGGGTGCGTAGCCGATGACTTCCTGCGCCGAATGCGGACCCGCACGAAGCCAATGCCGCTCGCGAACCGCATCCGTCAACCAGCCGGGTACCGGGTCGGCCGCGAAGGGTTCTCCATAATCGGGCGGCGCACGATACGGCGTGTGCGGATCCCAGAAGTGAACGTGCAGAAACCAATCGTCGTCACGCCCGCGCCGGGCGAGCCAGTCGGATGCGATCCCATGAACCTCGTCCGCGGTCTCGAACCCGAACTTGCCAACATCGTAGGCCTCACTGAATCCGGCGTACCAGTGAAACGCGGAGTGGCGCTGAGCGAAGGAACTCACCGAGACCGTTCGCATGCCGGCCATCTGCAGCCGACGTGGCAGGCTCGTGTAGTGCAGACGCGACTGGAAGTCGCGATCGGCGCCCTCTATCACCGGATCGGCGTCGGTGCCGCCGTGGTTGACGATGCCATTGTGGATGCCGAACTGCATGGTGAGCAGCGCAGATCGGCTCGGCAGGCACGGCGTGTCGGACGCATACACCTGCTCGAACACGATTCCATTGCGCGCTAAGGCATCGATGTTGGGGGATGTGTTGCGGTGGTAGCCGTAACAACCCAAGTGATCTGCGCGCAAAGTGTCGATGTCGATGTAGAGAATCCGCACGTTGCCCCCGCTGGCACATCGACATTCTAACGGCGGAGGCGAGAGTGTGGCGGGCTCCCGCCAGGCGAGAGCCCACCGAAGTCACGCCAGCCGAACTCAGCTGTGAAACGGCTGGTCCACGGGCACTTCTTGCTCTGACAAGCGCGCATACTCGCCCTGCGACAGATCCGCAGCGTCGCGCAACTTCGCGTACTTGGCTTCCGCCTTCGCGAGGTTCATCTGGGCTTTGGAGAGCTTCGCCTCGAGCTTGCCGATGTCATGGTTCTGCGCCGCTGTGCCGGAGGCTTCCATGATGGCTCGCACGCGCGCCAGATCGCGCTCAAGGTCGGCGATGACGAGCCGCGCCTTGGTGACATCGACGAACTCACCCATGGCCTTGGCTTCCAGGGTGCGCCAATCCACATAGACGTCGGCCTGGCGGCCTTCGAGTTCGCTGCGGTCGAGGCGCGCTCGCGCCAGCACGTAGCGGTCAGGCTGCTCCGCGCGCGCCCGCTCCTGAACCTGGCTGACCACGACCGACTGCATCGCCTTCTCCTGGAATTTCCGTTCGCGGTCTGCCGCCTTGTACTCGGTCTTCGCGGCTTTGGCATTGAGGTCCGCGACCTTGCGCCGTTCCTTGCCTTCCTTGATGTAGGCGTCGAGGCGACCGTCGAGCTGCCGCGCGCGTTCGTAGGCGACTTCGGCCGCAAATGCCGCGAACTCACTTTCCCCCAGGGCACGGATCTGTTCTTCGGTGAGGGCCGCAAGGTCCGCGGCCGGAATGGACGACTGTCCCGCCAGCGCACTCGTCGCGCCAAAGGTCAGGCTCATTGCGACGAGGATGATGGCCAGGTAACTGCTTTTCATTTCGACTCCCTTCTTCTAGAGGCACGCCCAGGCGTGCGTTGCAAACGGCGAACAAGACCCCTCCGAAGCATGCGGGGTCACATCGACCCCTCGTTGCCGCCCCGACCTGCCGTGGGCTAGGCTGCGCGGCATCGCGGCGATCGAGGTTCATGCATGGCGCGGGACAAACGCTCCGGTGAGATGACCCTGGGCGGCTACGGCCTGCGCTGGTTGTTGACCACGCTGCTGGTGCTCGTCTCGTACAACCCGAGCGGCTACTCGGCGTTCGACTGGTTCCGGTCGGCCTGGACGGACAGCGCCCTCGGCCCGGCTCACTACCTCGTCGCTGTCGTCATCCTGATCGGGTGGGTGGTGCTGCTGCGGGCGACCTTCAATTCGCTCGGTACCCTTGGACTCGTCCTGGGTGCCGCTCTGCTTGGCACCCTCGTCTGGTTCCTGATCGACCTCGGGGTGCTGACCGGCAGCTCGTTCGACTTCTACGCCTGGGTCGCACTGGTGTGTCTGTCGGCGCTCTTGGCACTGGGTCTCGCGTGGTCACATCTGTGGCGCCGACTGACGGGTCAGGTAGACGTCGAGGACTTCGATGGAAACTGACGGATGGACACTCACGGGGTGTCCCCATCGCACAAGGCTCCACCGCGAAGCCGTCCTGCGGGTATGATCACCCCAATGACGCACGAAACAGCCCAGCCGTCCCAGCAACCGGTCGACCGACTCCGCGCACCGATCTGGTGGGCGCCCGCCCACGAACGCCGCACGCACCGCGAGCACTGATCAAACGCCACCGACCGCAACCGGTCGGGGCATCGCAAACAACGAGCTGCGAGGTTCACCATGCTGCTCATGATCGACAACTACGATTCTTTCACCTACAACGTCGTCCAGTATCTGGCCGAGCTCGGTGCGGATGTCGTCGTGCACCGCAACGACGAAATCACGCTCTCCGACATCGAGCGCATGGCGCCCGAGAAGATCGTGATCTCGCCCGGGCCCTGCACACCGAACGAAGCGGGTATCTCGGTCGAGGTCGTCAAACGTTTCGGCCCGCACATTCCGCTGCTCGGCGTTTGTCTTGGTCACCAAAGCATCGGTGCGGCGTTCGGTGGCGAGGTGGTTCGTGCCCGTAGAGTCATGCACGGCAAGACGTCGATGATTCACCACAAGGGCGAAGGCGTGTTCCGAGGGCTGCCCGAACCGTTCGAGGCGACGCGTTACCACTCACTGGTGGTGGCTCGGGATTCCCTGCCGGAGTGCCTCGAGGTCACCGCGTGGACCGCACACGATGACGGAACCTTCGATGAGATCATGGGGGTGCGGCACCGGGAATTCCCGATCGAGGGCGTGCAGTTTCACCCCGAGTCGATACTCACCCGAGTCGGCCACGACCTGCTGCGCAACTTCCTCGCGCGCCGCGAACGCAAGGCCGCCTGAGCCTCGTGGCCGGCAACGACATACAGCCCTACATCGCGAGCCTCGCCGAAGGCAAAGACCTTGCGCATGCCGACGCCAGGACGCTGTTCGGCATCATCATGTCGGGCGGTGCGACGGACGCTCAGATCGGTGGCGTGCTCATGGCCCTGCGCGTGAAGGGAGAAACCGTCGAGGAGATCGCGGGCGCTGCAGAAGCGATGCGGGAGCGGTCGACCAAGGTGGTCGTGGATATCCCCTATCTCGTGGACACCTGCGGCACCGGCGGCTCCGGCAAGGCCAAGCTCTTCAACGTCTCGACCGCCGCCGCATTCGTTGCAGCCGCGGCGGGCGCGAAGGTCGCGAAACACGGCAACCGGGCCGCGTCGAGTAAGAGCGGCAGCGCGGACGTGCTGGAAGCGGCCGGCGTCAATCTCAAGCTCGAGCCGGCGCAGATCGCGCGATGCATCCGGGAGGTGGGCGTCGGCTTCATCTTTGCGCAGTCTCATCACAGCGCGATGAAGCACGCCATGCCCGCGCGCCGCGAGCTCGGGGTTCGCACCCTTTTCAATCTGTTGGGGCCGCTGACCAATCCGGCCGGCGCAAGGCGCCAGGTGATCGGTGTGTTCGATCCGCGCTGGCTCAAACCGGTGGCCGAAGTGCTCGCGCGACTCGGCGCCGAACACGCGCTCATCGTGCATGGCGGCGGCCTGGACGAAATCTCCCTCGAGACGGCCACCTCGGTGGTGGAGCTGCGCGGCGGCACGATCGAGCAGTTCCAGATCACGCCGGAGCAATTCGGCATCGAACGTGCCCCGCACGACGGCCTGGTGGCCGCAGATCCGAAGGCGAGTCTCGCGCTCGTCCGAACGGCACTGACCGAACCCGATTCGCGCGCCGCGCAGGTGGTGGCGCTCAACGCGGGCGCAGCGATCTACGCGGCGGGCGTGGCCACTTCGCTGCGTCACGGCGTGACGATGGCACAGGATGCGATCGCCTCCGGACTCGCCAACGAGCGGTTGGCCGAACTCGTGCGCGTTTCCAGCCTCATGGGGGAGGCTTGAGGCAGTCATGACAGTGCTCGACGAGATCCTCGCGCACAAGCGCAGCGAAGTGGCCGAACGGCGCGCGCGAAGGCCGCAATCGGAAATCGAAGCAGCGGCGAAGGCGGCCGGCATCACGCGGGGTTTCCGAGCGGCGCTGAGGGCGCAGATCGATTCCGGCAGCGCAGCGGTGATCGCTGAAATCAAGAAGGCCTCACCCAGCAAGGGGGTGATTCGCAAACATTTCGACGTGGCCGAGATCGCGCGCAGCTACGAAGCGGGTGGTGCGACCTGCCTTTCGGTACTGACGGACGAGCGGTTCTTCATGGGCCACGACGATTACCTGAGGATCGCGCGTGAGGCCGTCTCGCTCCCCGTGCTTCGCAAGGACTTCATCGTCGACCCCTGGCAGCTCTTCGAAGCGCGCGCGCTCGGCGCCGATTGCGTGCTGCTGATCGCCGCCGCCTTGAACGACGAACTCGGATCGCTCTACGCTACGGCGAGGCAACTGGGTCTCGATGTGCTGGTGGAAGTCCACGACCGCGACGAGCTCGATCGCGCAATCGACTTGCAGGCCGACCTGATCGGCATCAACAACCGCGATCTGCGGTCGTTCACCACTGATCTCGAGACCACGTTCTCGCTGCTCCCGCACTGTCCCGAAGACGCCGTGATCGTCACGGAGAGCGGCATCAACACGGCGGCTCAGATCGGAGAAGTGCGGCAGCGCGGCGTTCACGCGTTTCTGGTCGGCGAAGCGTTCATGCGGGTCCCCGACCCAGGCGCCGAACTCGCCAAACTGTTCGCCACGAGGAGATCCTGACATGGCACGTCTATGGATCGCATTCGCATGCGCGCTGATGCTCTGCCCGGCGCAGGCGGAGGTGACCGATGCGAGTGAGGCTGGGTTCACCTCCAAACACACCCTGACGATCACCGCACCGAGGAGCCGTGTCTTCGAGGCGCTTACCGCGCAGGTGGGACAGTGGTGGGACCCACGGCATTCGTTCGGCGGGTCGGCGAGCGCATTCACCCTCGAAGCCAAGCCCGGTGGATGCTTCTGCGAGGCGCTCGAGAACGGCGCCGTGGTACACATGCGGGTCGTCTATGTCGACGGCGACCGCGAACTGCGGATGCGCGGCGAGCTGGGGCCGCTGCAGACGATGGCGGTGGTCGGCAGCATGCAGTTCGTACTGGAAGACGGTCCGGACGGCAGCACCGTGCTGCGCTATGTCTATGCGGTGGGGGGCTACCATGCCGATGGCCTGGGTGGCATTTCCGCGGCGGTCGATCTGGTGCAGCTCGGACAGCTGCAGCGATTGAAACGGTTCATCGAGACCGGCAGCCCCGAAACCGTCAAGTCGACTTGAGAGGATTCAGCGCTTGCAGCTCGTTTTTCTGTACGGGCCCGTCGCATCGGGCAAACTGACCATCGCCAGGGCACTGACCGAACGCAGGCCATTCAAACTGTTCCACCGTCACCTCGTCGAGGATATGACGAGCGCCGTGTTCGAGTGGGGCTCACGCAACTACATTCGGGTCCGCGAGTACAACCTGCTTCAGGTGTTCAGGGAGTCGGTGGACGCGAATCACTCGATCGTCTTCACGTTTCTGCCCGAGCGGACGACGCGGGACACCTTCGTTTCGCACACGGCGGTGGTGGTGGAACGCCTGGGCGGCGAGGTGGTGTTCATCGAGCTCACCTGCCCGGAGGAAGTGATCGAGTCGCGCCTTTCGAACGCCGACCGCAAGCGGTGGGGAAAGATCACCGATGTCGAACGCTATCGACAACTGAAAGCCGACGGCGCCTTTCAGTACCGCAAGATGCCGACGCCGCGACTCACCATCGACACGAGCCGCGTCGATCCCGCCGAAGCCGCGCGCCGCATCGACGTCGCGCTCGAACAGCCGCCGCAGCGCAGCGACGCCTATCCTCGCGAAGCGCGCATGCCGCCGCGCGCCTAGCGCGACTGCTCCGGGGACAGTCTCCGTCTCCGG
>JBFKCZ010000068.1:0-9205 GCA_041620035.1 Pseudomonadales bacterium | reverse complement strand
GGTTCACCGCCTGGTTCGAGCAGCGCAGTACGCCGTACCTCGAAGCCGCCAAGGTCGACTACCAGGAAGACCGGATGGGGGGCCAGTTGACGATCAAGGCGCCGAACTCCCGCACCCCGAGCGTAGGTCCCGACTCGCCGCTCGAGGATCGCATCAACTACGTCCTGTACAACGAGATCAATCCAGGCCTTGCATCACACGGCGGTGTAGTTTCTCTCGTCGAAGTCGTCGATGGCTCGGTCGAGGTGCTCCAATTCGGCGGCGGCTGTCAGGGCTGCGCCGCCGTCGACATCACCTTGAAGCAGGGGGTGGAACGCTCGCTCCTCGAGCAGATTCCGGAGCTCACGGCGATCAAGGACGCAACCGATCACACGGTGACCGAGAACGCCTACTACCGGTGAGGTCTAGAACCCATCCAACGGCATGCGCGCCGGGCGCTTGCGTCGGGTTCGGACACTATCCCCGGAGCTTGGTGTCCGATCGATCGGCCCGATGTCTGCACCTAGCTCCGGGGATAGTCTCCGAATTCCTGCTGAGATGAGGTCTACGCGGCTTCCGCGCTGCGACGGTCGAGCCGTGCGCGGAGCGGCCCGTGCAGCCTGTCTCTCAGATCCGTCAACAACCGCTCCGTGGTTTCCCATCCGATACAGGCATCGGTGACCGAAACGCCATAGGCGAGGCTCGCCGGATCTTTGCCGAGCTTCTGGCTGCCGGCGTTGAGGTGACTCTCCAGCATGAGGCCCATGATCGAGGAATTTCCCGCCGCGATCTGATCGGCAACGGAGCGAGCGACGTGCGGCTGCTGCGCTGGATCCTTTCCGGAGTTGGCGTGGCTGCAGTCGATCATGATGTTGGCGGGAAGTTTCGACTCGCGTAGCGCTCGCTCGCACTGTGCGACGCTTTCCGCATCGCAATTCGGACCGGTATTGCCACCTCGCAGAACGATGTGTGCGTAGGCATTGCCCCGTGTGTGGATGATTGCCACTTGCCCGGCATGGTTGATGCCCAGAAAACGATGAGGACGCGAAACCGATTGCAGCGCGTTGATTGCAACGTCGAGCCCGCCGTCCGTGCCGTTCTTGAAGCCGATTACCGACGACAACCCCGATGCCATTTCGCGGTGCGTCTGCGACTCGGTCGTGCGGGCACCGATTGCCGACCAGGCGATGAGATCCTGGATGTACTGGGGTGTGATCGGATCGAGCGCTTCCGTCGACAACGGCAGTTCCTTCTGCGCAATGTCGAGCAGCAGCTTTCGGGCGATTCGCAGACCTTCATCGATGTGGAACGTGTCGTTGAGATACGGGTCGTTGATCAGGCCCTTCCACCCGACCGTCGTTCTGGGCTTTTCGAAGTAGGCACGCATCACGACGAACAGCGAGTCGGCGACGCGTGCCGACAGCGTTCGCAATCGATCGGCGTACTCCAGTGCGCTCCGCGGATCGTGAATGGAGCAGGGCCCCACCACGACCAGGATTCGCGGATCTTCACCGCGCAGAATACGCTTGATGGTCTCGCGCGCGTTCTGCACGGTACTCTGAACACCCGGCGACGCGGGCAGCGCCGATTTGATCCTGTCGGGTGTGCTCAGCAGTTCCTGTGCCACCACGTTGACGTTGTCGATCGGTCCCATTCCTCGTCCTCGAATTGGTGTCGTCGGGTGCCGACACTGCAAACACAAAAAACCCCGAGGGCTGCCCGTCGGGGTTCTTTCCGGAGGGCTGCCACGCCCTCCGATCAATGATCGATAGTGGCGCTAGAGGGTCTGTCGATAGTCGTACCAGAAAGCAATGCCCAACCACACATAGCCGACCCTGGCCTGCGCGGTTGGGAGTCGAAAGACGTGTCTTGTCCGGAACTGCATGCGCCGATTGTCCGCTCGACGATCCTGGAAATCAAGGAATCGGGTCTACCTCGACGAGTCGAGGAACGCCAGTGAGGTACAGGGCGGCACGCGGCGGCGAGGCATTCATTGCAGCCAGCATGCGCGCGTATCTGCGCACCTGTGCAGCGTGATCTCGCAGCTGGGAGGCAATGAAGTCGGCGACCGACTCACCCGCCGATGGTGATCCTGTCTTGAAATCGATCACCCATGTCTGCCGCGCCTCGTCGACGATCATCCGGTCGATGACGTGGCTCGTGATGCGCCCGTCGATCAGTGCGCGAACCGACACTTCGGATTCGCCGTTACATCGCAGTATCCATCGGCCAACTTCGTCGCATAGGGTGCGATCGAGATGCGCAATGACCTCCTCCGCGGCGAATTGGTCGAGCGCACCGAGCTCCCGCAGCGCATCGACGATGCGCGGCCGGCGACCTGTCAGATGCGCAGCCGGATCGAGCGGCAGTGGCATCCTGCCGAGGAGTGCCAGCTCTTCGTGGATCACGATGCCGATCGCGACCGCGCGCGTGAAGCCGGCATCCGCGTGCGCTCGATCGGCGGCGCCCGGCCCCTCGAAGTACAACGGCTGCACCGAGATGGGTGCGCAGAACTCGAAATCCGCGCGAAGGCGCAGCTCGGCCGCCGGCTCGTTGCGCCAAAGTACGTTGCGCTCCGATGCCGGTTGCATCCGGCCTTGAACGTTTCCATCGATCAGTTCCAGCAACGAGCGGGGGGCCGGCGATGCGCCGCCGGGATCGTACTCTGCAGTGAGCAGGAGCGATCGTCGCGCGCGGGTCGCGGCGACGTAGAGAAGGCGCGCGCGCTCGTTGCTGTTGCGGGCAGCATGTTGGCGGTGGAGCCAGGCATAAACACTGCCGTTGGCGCTGGCGGCGATGCTGCCCACGAGCAGCCCGGCGTGTCCCGGCTGCCACATCACGAGCGGCTTCTCACCGACACGCGCGGGTTTGTCGAGCGATGGCAACACGACGTGGTCGAATTCGAGGCCTTTGGCCCCATGAATCGTCGTGATGTTGATCGCGCGCTCTTCATGGCCGGGCTGAGCGTACAAGCGAGTGATCGCCGACTGCAGCTCGATCGGCATGCCGTAGTTGGGCTGCTCGTCCTCGATCAAACTGAGCACGCGAGCGACGTGCTCGCGTGCATTCGGATCGTCGTAGGCGTCGACACCACCGAGCTGCAGCCACAGCATCTCGAGCCATTGCGCCGGTGGCAGCTGGAGCCGGCTCGGCGTCATGGCTAGCCAGATCGCGCGTGCGCGCAGAGTGCGCTCACGACCATCCCGCGATAGAGCGGTATCGAAGCGGCCCCCAGCGAACTCCGCACCGATGGGTCCGTCGCTCTCTGCGATTCGTGTCAGGTCGCTTCGGTTGAGACCGACGAGTGGGCCGCGGAGCAGTGCGAACCACGCGAGTCGATCGCCAGGGTCCCAAGCGGCGCGATACATCGCCAAGAGGTCGCGCACGGCCGGCTCGTCGGCGAGTGGTGTCATGTCATTGCCGTGCCAGGGTATGCGTCGCCGGTCCAACTCCTCGATGAGCAGCCGCGCGTGTATGCGATTGCGGACGAGCACGGCAATGCTTTCTTCTCCAACCGACTCTCGCAGTCGCTGCACGTGTGAAGCGATGTAACGCGCTTCGCCGCCGTCGTCCGTCGACGGGAGGAACCAACGTACGGCGACTTCGCCGCCCGACGCGGCATCATCAGGCGCCGTTGCCGGCTGATACGTCATGGCGCCGGACGTCGGGTCTGTTTGTGTGCCGAAGACGTTGGGGAAGGTCCTGTTGCACCAGTCGATGATTTCCGTATGCGAACGGAAGTTCGTGGTCAACGAGATCGGCTCGAGGCGGGTGGCGCCGATGCCGTGCCGTGCCGCGTGTTGGAAGAGAGACACGTCGGCGTCCCGGAACAGATAGATCGACTGCATGGGATCACCCACAGCAAACAGCGTGCGGCCGTCGCCAGGCGTCCAGCCCGCAACCAGCATTTCCAGAAATTCGAGTTGTGCCGCCGAAGTGTCCTGAAATTCGTCCACCAGCAGATGACGGATGCGATGATCGAGCGCGAGCGCGAGATCGGTTGGCTGTTCCGGTGATCCCAGCGTGCGCTTCGCTGCGATCAACAACTCGTTGAAGTCGATGCTTCTACTGTGCTTGAAGCAAGTCGACAGTTCCGCGGCAGCGAGGCTCAGCGTGATGGCGATCGGAAGCAGAGCCGCGACTTCTTCGTCGGAGATCGACAGGTTGGGCGCGTGCAGGAATGGCGCGAGGCGTTCGATCGACTCGGGAGCGGACGCCAGCAACGCGAGCGCGCGAGCCTTGATCTCGCGGCCCTCGCGATCCTTCGAGGGGAACCCTTCCTTGACGGTCAAACGCCGGCGCGGTGCGCCCTGTTGCGTGAGGAACACGCGAGCAGCGTGACGCCACAACTGTGGGTGATCATTGTCCCCCGACAATGTGAGACCGGAGACTGACGCGCTCCAACGGGTCAGCTCGATCAGTTCGGCAGCCTGTCCTTCGTCGAGCACATCGCGCACGGTTTCGATCAGCTCGACGTAGATGCCATGTACGGCGTCGCCGAGCTGTGCCCGAAGGCTCTCTGGACGGTCCAGTTCCAGGCGCATGGCGCGCCTCACGGGAGCGACCCATTGTTCGCGCCGGCCGAGCATCTCCACGAGGGACCGCTTGGCCCGGGCATAGTCGTTGTCATGAAGCGCGAGAAAGCCCGCAAGGTTTGCCCCGATGTCGTCATCGGCATCGATGCGCTCGAACAGTGCCAGTACAGCCTCCTCGTACAAAGGGCGAGCGTACGTGACGATCTTCGACTCGCCGATGCCGGCGGCGACGGGCAGCGCTGCAGTCAGCGATGCGGCGAAACTGTCGATGGTGAGAATCCGCAGTCGGCCCGGCTGTGTATCGAGATGCCATCCCAGCGCGACACTGCGTTGCTGTACACGCCTACCCAACGCATTCGCGGGGTCGGCAAGCGACGCCTGCACGCGGTTACGCATTTCGGCGGCGGCCTTGACGGTGAACGTCAGCGCCAGAACTTCCTCGGGACGCTCCACGCGTTCGAGGAGCCTCATGTACCGCGTGACGAGCAATGTGGTCTTTCCCGAGCCGGCTGGCGCCTGCACCAGCAACGACCGTGTGGGATCGACGGCGCGTTCTCTTTCGCGTCGGTCGGGCAGTTCACTCATCGGGATTGGAACGGGCTCGGATACGGCAAAGCGCTTGCATGCCGCAAGTCGAGCATTCCTCCTCGCTTGTGGGTCTGACTAACGCCTTGCCTTCGAGATAGTCCATTGCCAGTCGAGTCAGCGAGTCGCGCCATCGCTCACGGAGTGCGAGCCACGACGAAGCGTCACGGTCCATCGGTTCCTCCACGGCGATGCCCTCCTGATCGGATTGAACATCCGGTGTCGCCACGATGCCCTTCAAGCTGATTCGATCACTTCGTGTCTGGGCATAGAAGACACCGACCGTATCGGCGAGCGCGAGCGCGTACAGAGCGAGCTGCGGTTCGGACAGGCCGATGTCGGCGGTGCGCACGCGCGAGGTTTTGTAGTCGATCACCACCGTACCAGCCGCCGTTCTGTCGACTCGATCGATGCGCAGCCGGAAGTCGAGTCCGGCGAGCTCGAGCGAGGCTTGTGCTTCCACGGCTTCGATTCGATGCGGCGTCCTGCGTGACTCGAGTTGGAGCCATTCGTCGAGCACACGGGTGAGCCGGGCGTGCTCGACCTGGCGGACGCGCGCGGGGAACCGCGTCCACTCGCCGAGCGCGGTGTCGATGGCGGCACCGAAGTCCGCCCCGTTCAGCGTGGAACCGATGCGCGTGCGGCCAGCGACTTCCAGGGCCCTGTGCACGACGTTGCCCCGATCCATGGGGTTGGGAAAAGTGTGGGGCTCGGGTACGGGTTCGATACGCAGGCGATGGCGCGCGAAGGCCTTGAACGCGCATGCAAACTGATCCCGCAGAATCGCACTGCCGCGTGTTTTCAGATCGCTCGGCGCGACCGGCGCCGGGGTGTCATCGACCGGTTCGCGCGTGCTGCCGCGCCGCCTCGATCCGTTCGATGATTCGTCAGCGTGCGCGTAGTAGGGATGTGGCCATCTCGAGACACTGTCTGGTGTACCGGCGATGCGCCATCCGCGAATGAGGGGCGAGGGCGTTCGCGCCTCTTCGGCGTGCTGCAGAGAACAGCTGAATCGAACGATATCGGCGCTGCCCGTCCAGCGCGCGGTCGTTGCCGACGCAAAGGCGCGTTCCCGGTCCGAGTCGCAACGCGGAACGTTTCCGAGCCGCTGCACCGCCAGCGGAATGTATGGGTTCGGGTGTGGCGTTGCCGGCCAGCTGACCGCGTCGAGACCGGCCACCCACAGGTGCGTGAAGTCGAGGCCGGCGCTTTCGAGATATCCCAGTACCTGAATGGGGGCATCCGGACGCGGGGGTGCGTAGAGGGCCGTACCGAGGCTGCGGCGCAACTCGAGCACGGCTTCTGCGCCGGTCCACTGGCCTTCGATCGCGGCATGGCGCGATAGCGCCCTGATGGATTCCCGCACCACCCTTTGGACCCGAGCCGCAGCGTTGTCGGTGGCACGCCAACCGCACGCTTCGAGGAAGCCGTGCAGGAGTTGGCACCACTCCGGGATGGGCGCCCGATATGGCCACGTTGAAACGAGTTCGCGCAATTGCCTCAGCGGGGCAGCGGCCGTCATGCGGGCAAGGGTTGCGAGGCCGAACCGTTCCGGCAGTCGCTCGGTGAGGACGTCGGCGAGCTCGGTCATCACGCCCGCCGACGGTGACCGCGTCAGCCGACGCACGACCGTGTGGTGCACCTCGGTCGTGGCGAGGGTGAGCAGGTCGATCGCGGTGCGCGCGATTTCCGTGTCTGCCAGCGGTACTCCACCGGAAATGTTGTACGCCGAACGATGAGGGTCGGGGTTCGTATCGCCGGGTGTGAGCACGGCGTCGAGCCGTCGGCTGATGGCGGCGTGCCGAGCGGTGACGTCCGGCAGCACGATACCGATCCGAATCGGATCGCCGTGCACGCGCGCTGCGACGAGTAGATCCCGTGCCCACGCAATTGCCGCGCGCAGCTCGAGTTCGATCGTCGCGTAGGCGACTGCCGACGTCGCGTTCGACTTGCGCGGCGCGTGCGCCAGGTGCTCCACATCGATCCCGGCGCGGCGATAGGCGTTCCAGAGCGCTTCGATCGCGACTGGTGTCTGTTCGAATCCGTAGCTCACCACCCGGCGCGGCAGCCAATCGAACGGATTGCTTGGCCATCCCGCCATGCGCATCGGCAGTTCCGCAATCGTCGTCGCGCCACGCTCAATGAGCGCGGCGCGAAATCGATGTGCCCACGTCTGGAAGATCGTGTGCGACTCGGTTCGGGCCGCGTGGTCGAGGTGCGGCCACAGGTCCCAGTCGTGGGCGAGCTGCCACGCGTGCATGACATCGTCAACGAGAACGTCGGGGGTGTCGCCTGCGTCCGGCGGCGCGGTTCTCATCCAAAGCAATCGCTCGGTCTGCGGTTGCAGCAACAGGCTCGGTCCCGGCTGCCCGCGATCCAAACCGGCACGATAGGCCAGCTGGACGTGGTCGCTCAGCGTGAGGGCGCGAGCTGCGCGCCATGTCGTCTGGCCAAGTTCGATCTGGTGCTGATCGAACCCATCCGCGCACGCCTGCTGCAGTCGCCGACTGGGCAGGATCAGGTTTTGCTCCTTCAGAGCAGCAAGGAGTGTCTCGTTCAGGGGCACGAGACCGCGAATGGTCATGATGCGGCGGCGTGACTTCGATCGACGGCGATTGTAGGGGCAGTGCCCGCACAAACCGAAGCCCTGGGGTAGAATGCGCGCCGTCTTTCATTCCCCTTCATCTATGTCAGCTCGAAGCAAGGCAGCACCTCGTCGGACGAAGGCAAGCGGGCCGGCCGGCCGGGTCGGATTCGTCAGCCTTGGGTGTCCCAAGGCGCTGGTGGACTCCGAGCGGATCCTCACGCAGCTGCGCGTCGAAGGCTACGAAACCGTATCCACCTTCGATGCGGCCGATGTCGTGGTCGTCAACACCTGTGGATTCATCGACAGCGCGATCGAGGAGTCGTTGGACGCGATCGGCGAAGCAATCAATGAGAACGGCAAGGTGATCGTGACCGGTTGCCTGGGCGCACGTGCAGATTTCATTCGCGAACGGTTTCCGGAAGTGCTGTCCATCACGGGGCCAGCCGCGTACGAGGCGGTAGTCGCTGCCGTGCACGACGTGGTCGATCCCGCTGAGTTCGATCCTCGATTCGATCTGGTGCCGCAGCCGGCGGTGAAGCTGACGCCACGGCACTATGCGTACACCAAGATTTCGGAAGGCTGCAATCACACCTGCAGTTTCTGCATCATCCCGTCGATGCGCGGCCGTCTTGCGTCGCGGCGCATCGGCGACGTGCTCACCGAGGCCGAAGGGTTGGTTGCTTCCGGCGTTCAGGAACTGCTCGTCATTTCCCAGGACACGAGTGCATATGGTGTCGACCTGAAGTTCCGAACGGACTTCTGGCAAGGGCGTCCGCTCAAGAACGACCTGTTTACGCTCGCCAGCCAACTCGGCGACATCGCGCCGTGGGTTCGACTGCACTATGTCTATCCTTATCCGCACGTCGATCGACTGATTCCGCTGATGGCGGAGGGCAAGGTTCTCCCGTATCTGGACGTGCCGCTGCAGCACGGAGTGCCGCGGATACTGAAGCTGATGCGACGGCCCGCAGCCGCCGAACGCACGCTCGAGCGGATTGCAGCCTGGCGATCGCAGTGCCCGGACCTGACGATCCGCTCCACGTTCATCGTCGGCTTTCCCGGCGAAACGGATGCGGACTTCGAGGCGCTGCTCGAATTTCTCACCGAAGCCCAGCTGGATCGGGTGGGGTGCTTCGCCTACTCCGACGTCGAAGGTGCGGCCGCCAACGAACTGCCAGACGCCGTGGACCCCGATGTAAAGATGGAACGGCAGGCGCGATTCATGGCACATCAGGCGGAGATCAGTGCCGCGCGTCTGCGCAGCAAGATCGGCACCACGATCGATGTGCTCGTGGACCGCATCGCAGATGACCACTTCATTGGACGCTCGAAGGGCGACGCGCCCGAAATCGACGGGGTGGTCGAGGTTGCGCTCGACACGGAGGATCGCGGCGGGCGACCCGCGGCGGGTCAGTTCGTTCGAGTGGTCATCGACGACGCCTCCGAGCATGACCTGTTCGGAACCCTGGCCTCCGCCTGAGTGGTGCCGCAACCTGTTATCCTGTTCGCCTCTATTCGG
>JBFKCZ010000067.1:0-9211 GCA_041620035.1 Pseudomonadales bacterium | reverse complement strand
GCAGCGCCGTGTTTCGATCGGCTGCCCGCAGTCGTCGCATGTTAGCCGCGGTCAATGGGTGTCACAACGGCGCCACGTTCGCGACGCAATACGAACAGCGTCGCGACGAAGTCCTCGTGCATGGCGATGAATCCCTCGCCCGCGTCGATGAGCCCCAGGTCTTTCCCGCCAACGTAGCGCGCCCTGAACCGCAATCGATCCAGATCGACTTCGACTTCCTTGAAACCGATGAACTCCCCAACCAAGGGATGCACCGCTTTGTACACGGCCTCCTTGGCGCTGAACACGGTCGATGCGCGATCGAGATCGACGGGTGGCGCGAATCGCGATAGCTCACTCGCCGTCAGTATCAAGCGGAGCATTTCCGGTTTCATGCGATCGAGGTGTTCGAGATCGATGCCGATACCCATCGTTTCGCCGCGTGGCATCAAGGCTGCCATGGCCCACGTGCGGCTATGCGCAATGCTCCCTACGAAACCCGGGGGCCACAACGGCGCCCTTTCATTGCGCAACACCGCTGCCGGCTCGAGTCGATGGCGACGCATGGCTGCGCGGGCAGCCATCCTCCCGCTGGCGAACTCCGATTGCCGCTTGGGCGCTGCCCCTGCGACGAGCGCGAGTTCTTCGGGGAACAACGTCTCCCGGCAGTCGGCAACGGGCACCAGTTCGACCGTAATGTCGTCGGCGCCCTGAAAAGTGAAGGTCGACATGCGCGGCGACGCTATCACGCGAAACGCATCGACCCAAGTGGACATCGAGCGGGCATAATGCCGCGCCATGAATGACGCTCCTTCCATCGAAGCACCGCGCGACTACTTCATGGCGCTGCAGGATCAGATCTGTGCGGCACTGGAACGCATCGACGGCAGCGCCGTGTTCAGTCGCGCCGAGCTTCCATCTCCGGAAGGTGGCCTGGCCAGGCCGCGCGTGCTCGAAGACGGCGTGCACATCGAGAAGGCTGCCGTTCAGTTCACACATAGCGTGGGTACTTCGCTGCCGCCCGCGGCCACAGCGCGCAACCCGCAACTCGCCGGCCATCGATTCCAGGCCGCGGCGATTTCCCTGATCGTGCATCCGCGCAATCCCTACGTACCGACGACGCACATGAACCTGCGGATCTTCTTCGTAGAGGCTCAGCCGCCCGTCTGGTACTTCGGTGGCGGCTTCGACCTCACGCCGTTCTATGGATTCGAAGATGATTGCGTGCACTGGCACCGGCAGGCCCACGCAGCGTGTGCGCCATTCGGTGACAGCGTCTACGCGGAGCTCAAGGATGCGTGCGATGCCTACTTCGTCCTCGGTCATCGCAACGAGGCTCGCGGCATTGGCGGCATTTTCTTCGATGACTGGGATCGCGGCGGATTCGCGACGAGTCTCGCGTTCGTGTGTTCCGTCGGCGATCACTTCCTGCCTGCCTACGTGCCCATCTTCGAACGCCGCCGCGACACGCCGTACGGTCAACGCGAACGCGACTTCCAACTCTACCGTCGCGGGCGTTATGCAGAGTTCAATCTCGCCATCGACCGTGGCACCCGATACGGGCTGCAGTCCGGGCGCCGCGTGGAATCCGTTCTGGCCTCGTTGCCGCCGCTCGCCGCGTGGCGCTACGACTATCGACCCGACCCGGGGACGCCGGAAGCCGCGCTGTATGAGCGCTTCTTGCCGCCCCGGGACTGGATCAAGGGCTGACGCGAGCCCCTCCGCCGCGTGGTGAGGACACCACGCCTGCTGTGGATAACTCTGGGGACAGTTTTGGAGCGCGGGCGGCCGTTGGGACTCGACGGAATCTCAAGGGTGCGATTTCGACCCGTCACCCCATATGTATCAAGGAGTTGAACGGCTTATCTCGATTGGTACTACGAAGGAGCCGCCCTGCCCGTCCGGCTCTGCGCCTGTGCATAAGCTGCTCAGTTATTGAGCAGTCTCGACCACGACGAGTCGATCGACGACATCCGTGACCCCGCGCACTCCCCTCGCAATTTCAATGGCTTGAGTGTGCTGGGCTGGAGTCGCCACCACGCCGAAGAGGGTCACCACGCCGCGTCTCACCTGTGCGCTGATGTCGAGTGACTTGATCGAGTCGTCGGCGAGAAGGCGTGCTTTGACGATGCTCAGGATGGCTGCGTCATCGGTCCACTCACCGACCGTACGCTGGGACGAGTCGCGCTCGTACCCTGCGCAACCGGCGAGTACCAGCGTCGCCGCCAGGAAGACCGCTGCAGAACTCATAGCGCGCATCGTGTACTCCTTCCGTGGGCTGCGGCATGCGCCTCACTGGCTCGCCAAACGCGCAGCAGATTCTCGCCGAGGATGCCTTCGATGGCGCGACGATCGTAACCGCGCTCGATGAGGCCACTCACCAGGTTCGGATACTTGGAGACATCCTCCAATCCGGTGGGCATCGTGTCGCCCACACCATCGAAGTCCGAGCCGAGCCCGACGTGCGAAACGCCCGCCAGTTTCGCCATATGATCGATGTGATCGAGTACGTTTGCCAGCGTCGCCCGCGGGTACGGATGATCCGCGCGATACTGATCGAGGAACGTTGCCGCCTGCGGCGAGTCTGGCGAATTCTGCGAGTCGGCTAGGAATCGGCGGAACACTTCCTGCCATCGGTCCTGCGCCTCGCGCGCCTGTGCGGTCACGAATCCGCTACCGAAGTTCACCTGCACCACACCACCGCGATCGGCGATCGCGCGAATCATCTCGTCGCTCATGTTTCGCTCGAACCCCGGCACGAATCGTCGCGCGGACGAATGCGAGGCGATCACCGGCACCGCCGATACCTCGAGTACCTGCCAGAACGCCGCGTCGGAGAGATGGGATACGTCGACCATCACGCCCAGCCGATTGAGGCGCTCCACCATGGTCCTGCCAGCGGCAGACAACCCCGCCCAGGGCCGTTCGGAGTCGTACGACGAGTCGGACAAGGCGTTGGCCTTGCCATGAGCCAGCGTCACGTACCGGACGCCGCGGTCGACGAAATGCTCCAGCGCCCCTTCAGATGTGACGAGCGGTCCGCCGTTCTCCATACCCAGGGCGAGGCCGACACGCCCGGCGGCTTTGTGTCCAGCGACGTCGGCGGCACAGGTCACCAGACCGACCCGTTCGGGGTCCGCTGCGACGAAGGCTTCGACATGGTCGATCAGACGATCGGCGAGCGCGATGCCGCCACCGGCTTCATCCACCGATGCGGGCACGAAGATCGACATGAATGCGGTTGTCAGGCCACCGGCGAGCGCGCGGTCCACGTCGAACTGCCCCTTGCCATCGTCGAGCGTGCCGCCGCGCTCGACCCGGAACGGCGTATCGATGTGCGTGTCGATGACCACGGCGCCAGCCAGTATCGCCTCGCCGTTCGGTTTCGATGCCACGCAACCGCCGAACAGCGTCAGTGTCAGCGCGGCACCGAGGAGAAGCGCGGGTGCGCCAACACGACGTTGGTTTGCTCTGCTAGGGTCGATTACCATCGGGTTCGAACCTTACACGCGACGGGATGCTTTCGCACGACGACAGCGCCGCGGCGCAATGCCCCCTCATTCTGGAATCGCGACATGACCCATAGTGTGCTTGCAGAAGGTCTACGGTTTCCCGAGGGTCCGATCGCACTGCCGAGCGGTGAGGTGCTGCTCGTCGAAATCGCCCGCGGCACCCTGTCGCGCGTGGCAACGGATGGCACGGTCTCCGTAGTCGCGGAACTCGGCGGTGGCCCCAACGGAGCGGCGATGGGACCCGATGGTTACTGCTACATCTGTAACAACGGTGGCTTTCAGTGGATCGAACGCAACGGCCGCCTGTATCCGGGTGAGCAGCCAGCGGACTACAGCGGTGGTCGCATCGAGCGCGTCAGCCTGGCCACCGGCCGCATCGAAACGCTTTACACCGAGTGCGACGGCCGGGCGCTGCGCGGTCCAAACGACATCGTGTTCGATCGTCACGGTGGATTCTGGTTCACCGACCACGGCAAGACGCGCAGCCGCGACCGCGACCGCACCGGTGTCTGCTACGCGGCCGCCGACGGCAGCGCCATTCGCGAGTCGATCTTTCCGCTCGAGGGCCCGAACGGCATCGGGCTCGCGGCGGACGAATCCGAACTGTACGTGGCGGAAACGACGACGGGGCGGCTGTGGGCATATCCGATTGCAGAGCCCGGTACCGTCGATGCGCGCCAGCGGCGGTTGTTGCCGAACATCTCGGGGTATTTTCTGTACGACTCTCTGGCGGTGGACGGGGCCGGCAACGTCTGTGTGGCAACGCTGATCCAGGGCGGCATCTCCATCGTGCCGCCGCGCGGCGGTAACGTCGGCTTCGTGCCGCTGCCCGATCCGCTCACGACCAACATCTGTTTCGGCGGCGTCGGTGGGCGAACGGCCTATGTGACTCTGTCGAGCATCGGTCAGCTCGTCGCCCTGCCGTGGGAAGCGGGCGGCCTGCAGCTCAACTACACCTGAGACGAATCGAAGAAACTGAAACGGGTTCCCATCGGAGGTTCTGCCCATGCGGTTGCAGCGCGACGGTCTGGAGATCTACTACGAGGTGCATGGCCGTGGTCCGACCGTGCTGCTCAGCCACGGCTACTCGGCGACGTCGGCGATGTGGTCGCCGCAAATCGATGCGTTGAAGCAGAGTTGGCAACTGGTGATCTGGGACATGCGCGGTCATGGCCAGTCGGATTCACCACCCGACGAATCGTCGTACTCGGAGGCTGCGACTGTCGCCGACATGGCGGCGTTGCTGGATGTCGTCGGCGCCGATACCGCCGTCATCGGCGGACTGTCCCTTGGCGGCTACATGTCCCTCGCGTTCCATCGACAGCATCCCGATCGATGCCGCGCGTTGATCCTCTGTGACACCGGTCCCGGGTACCGCAACGATCGGGCCCGGGCCGGTTGGAACGACATGGCGCGCGAACGCGCCCTGGCCCTGGAGCAGAAGGGGCTGTCGGCGCTCGGGGCCAGTGCCGAGGTTGCCGCGAGTCGGCATCGCTCGGCCGCGGGACTGGCGCTGGCGGCGCGTGGCATGTTGTGCCAGAGCGGCCCCGAGGTCATCGAGTCGTTGCCGCAGGTCCGCGTGCCGACTCTGGTGGTCGTCGGCGCCCTCGATACGCCATTCCTTGCACCGTCGGACTATATGGCCGCCAAGATCCCCGGCGCCGAAAAGGTCGTCATCGAGGGCGCCGGGCATGCCGCCAACATCGACAGGCCCAAAGCATTCAACGCCGCAGTGACGGGCTTTCTCGCCGCGTTGCCGGCGAACGCTTGATCCCCCGCCTGGGGGATGGGTTAGACTGCCTACGACCGCTGCACCGATAGGTATTGGAGGGGAAGTGCGACGACGTTTCACGGGGGCCCAGGACGAGGGCGACGAGCAGATCAATCTCACGCCCATGCTCGACGTGGTCTTCATCATGTTGATCTTCTTCATCGTCACCGCCACCTTCGTCAAGGAAGTGGGTCTGGATGTCAATCAGCCGGACGACGACAAACCCAAGACCATCGATCCCGACAAGAAGAGCATCGTGGTCAGAATCACCAGTCGTGACCGCATCCTGATCGCGCAGCGCGACGTGGACTGGCGCGCGGTACGGGCGAACATCGAGCGCATGCATGCGGAGAATCCCGAGGCACCCGTCATCATCCAGCCCCATCCTCAGTCCACCACCGAGGCAATGATTCACGTCATGGACTCCGCCCGTCAGGCCGGCGTGTATGCGGTATCGCTCGCCGCATCGAACGAATGACGAAACCGTTCCCTATGTTGAGGCCGGTACCCCCGGCCTTTTTTGTTAGTGCACTCGGCTGAGAGCGCCTGGGTCGATCTGCGATCCGATACGGTCACGCGGCCAACGCCCGCCATGCGCGCTGCCATGGTGGACGCCGAGGTCGGTGATGACGTCTACGGCGAAGACCCCTCGGTAACGGCACTCGAAACCAAGCTGGCTCGCCTCCTGGGATTCGAGGCCGGACTCTTCGTACCCACGGGTACCCAGTCCAACCTGGTTGCACTCCTCACGCACTGCGCGCGTGGCGACGAGTACATCGCCGGGCAGATGGCACACACCTATCGATTCGAAGGCGGTGGCGCTGCAGTGCTCGGCGGTATTCAGCCCCAGCCAGTGCCATTCAGGGACGACGGCACACTGGACCTGGCCCAAGTCGAGGCGGTGATCAAGCCCGACGACTTCCATTTCGCGCGGACGCGCCTCTTGTGTCTCGAGAACACGCAAGCGGGAAAGCCCATCGGGCCCGGATATTTTGCGGCGGCCGCCGGGCTCTGCGCACGTCGTGGACTCGCGCTCCATCTCGATGGCGCAAGGCTGTTCAACGCGGCAATCGCCCTCGGTGTCGATGCGACGGAAATGACCCGCCATTGCGACAGCGTGTCGGTGTGCCTGTCCAAGGGTCTCGGCGCACCGCTTGGCTCGGTGCTGCTCGGTGCTGCCGATTTCATCGTGCGCGCCAGGCGATGGCGGAAGGTACTGGGCGGCGGCATGCGCCAGGCGGGTATTGTGGCCGCGGCAGGTTCCTATGCGCTCGACCATCACGTCGCGCGACTGGCGGATGACCATCGTCGCGCCGCAGTCCTGGCGGCCGCCCTGCGGGACATGGGCTTCGTGGCGAACCACGCGACCAACATGGTGTTACTCGACCCGCAGGCGGGTTTTGACGATCTCATCGAGCACCTTGCGGCGGCACGGATCCGGATTCGCGGCCCTCGCTGGGTGACTCACCTGGACATCGACGACGCTGGCATCGACCGCGTGATCGAAACCATGCGGACATTCCGACAGTAAGCGCGCGATCAGATTGCGCTGCAGATGCCTGCGATCGCACCCGTGATACAGGTGACGATCGTGCCCGAGATCAGAGTTTTCGGAGCAAGGGTCAGCAGTTCGTCGCGGCGCTCCGGCACCAGCGCGGTCAACCCGCCGATCATGATGCCGAGGCTCCCGAAGTTCGCGAAGCCACACAGGGCATACGTCAGTATGAGCCTCGAATCGTCGGACAGTTGATCGGCGCCGATCTGGGAGAGGTTGATGTATGCAACCAACTCGTTGAGCACGAGCTTGGTGCCCAGCAGTGAGCCCCCGACATCGGCTTCGGACCACGGAATGCCGATGAGCCAGGCGATCGGCGAGAAGATCCATCCCATCACCCGCTCGAGCGCCAGCGGTGCCCCGCCGACCTCGATCATGCCGAGCGCGCCGTTCACCAGTGCCACCAGGCTGACGAGCACGATGAGCATCGCGCCGACGTTCACGGCGAGTCGCAGTCCGTCGGTGGTGCCGCGGGTGACCGCGTCCATGGTGCTCGCGTACCTGAGCGGGTCTGCGGAGTCGCCGCCATCGGTGCTCGTATCGGAGGGAATCATGATGCGCGCGACCGTCACCGCGCCGATCACGTTGACTACCGATGCGATGAGTATGTGCCCGAGTGCCCCATCGATGATGGGACCGAGAACACTCGCGTAGAGCACCATGATCGAACCGGCCACGGTCGACATGCCGCACGTCATGACGACGAAGAACTCCGACCGCGAAACGTTGCGCAGGTAGGCACGAATCACGAGCGGTGCTTCGACCATCCCCAGAAAGATGCTGGCGCTCGCCGCGACACCGACAGCACCCCCTACTCCCAGCGTGCGTTTCAGTGCCCAGGCGAAGCCCCGAATCAGCAGTGGCAGCACCCGCCAGTACCAGAGCATGGCCACGAGCACGCTGAACAGGATGATCTGCGGCAGCACGCGGAACGCGAAGACGTAGACGCGGCTGAACGCTTCGGGGTCGTCAGGAGCGACCTTACCGCCGAGAAAACCGAATACGAAACCCGCACCCTGAACCGTTGCCCGCTCGAGGGCGTGCACGGCGTGGTTGGCCAGAAGCAGCAGATCCTGCGCCCATGGAAAACGCAGCAGGAACAACGCGAGCGCGAACTGGATCGCAAGTCCGGCAACGATCGGCTTGACGCGCACTTCTCTGCGATTTTCGCTGACGACCCAGCTCAGCGCCAACAGCAGCACTATCCCAATCAACGCTTGCACTGAACCTCCCCGGCGGCAGGCGGTAGGTTGCACGATGCGTACGGCTCAAGTCGAGGGCAGTCGATTGAGGTGGAACAGACCAGTCGATACTATGCGACGCGGTTTCGACTTCGGGCTCCCATGCACCAGGCTGGTCGCATCATTCTGCTGAACGGATCGTCCAGCGCCGGTAAGACGACGCTCGCGATCGCGCTGCAGCAACTCCTGCCCGACCCCTGGCAGCACATAGCGCTCGACCAGTTCCGCGACGGCCTGCCCGGGCGATATCGCGGCCTGAACTCCCCGTCAGGCACGCCCGGAGCTCGCGGACTGAACGTCGTGCCGATTTCGCTGGAGGGAGAACGCGTCACCGACGTCCGGTTCGGCGACATCGGCGAGCGAATGCTGAGGGGGATGCGTCGTGCCATCGCGGCCTTTGCGCGCGAAGGCAACAACGTGATCATCGACGATCTCATGTTCGAAGGACGCTACCTGGCCGACTACGTCGAAGCGCTGAATGGATTGTCCGTTTGGTTTGTCGGCGTGCGCTGTTCGCGGGAAGTGGTGAACCTGAGGGAGTCGAAGCGTCCCGGACGGTTTCCAGGCACCGCCACCTCGCACTTCGATCGGGTCCACACCTACGGCCCATACGACATCGAAGTGGACACCTCCCACGCCTCACCCCTGCACTGTGCGCGCGCCATCATCGCCGAATTGAATTCCGGCCGCCTGCCGACCGCATTCGAGACGATGCGCACCGAGGCACCTTCGTGACCGTACCGAGCGCTCGGTAGTGCATCGGTGAGATACTGCCACGGTCCGCACGAGCTTGAGGCGCCAAACGGCCCGTGCAATAGTCATCCGCGGGAGGCTTCACGCCCTTGAGCCACGTACTGCACGACGACCTGACGCCGTTCGAGCGCCTGCTCAACATGTTCACGCGCGTGCGTCCCGGCGAGGGGCGCTCGGTCGCGCTGTTCTTCACCCATGGCCTGCTGCTGATGTCGGCCTACTACATCGTGAAGGCGCTGCGCGAGTCATTCATGCTCACTCAGCACAGCGCGGAAGTACGCGCGTATGCCGTGGCCGTGATCGCCCTCGTCCTGATGCTGCTGGTGCCTCTCTACAGTGCGATCCGGCGCCGGCTGGACGGCGTCAACCTCATCAATGCTGTGACCTGGTTCTTCGTGCT
>JBFKCZ010000066.1:0-9244 GCA_041620035.1 Pseudomonadales bacterium | reverse complement strand
CCATCTCGCGGTAGCGATCGACGAGGGCGAGTACATCGGCGTCGCTGTCGGTGCCCATGGAGAGGTGCGGTGCGGCGGCGTAACCGTGGCTGCGCAGCGACGCGACCGTCTCGAAGGTACCGTCGCGGGTCGACCCGCCGGCGCCGTAGGTCACCGAATAGTAGAGGGGCTCGTGCACCGACAGGCGGCGCGCGGTGCGCAGGAGCGTCTCACGTCCCTCGTCGGTTCGGGGAGAGGAGAATTCGAAACTCAGGCTGAAGCCCATGGCGACGGCCGGTCAGGCGGCGCGGGCCGCCTCCGCGAGCCGCTTCGCGCGGTCGGTGCGTTCCCAGCTGAACTCGCGCTCCGTGCGGCCGAAGTGCCCGTAGGCGGCGGTCGGTCGATAGATCGGGCGCTTCAGATCGAGCATCGCGATGAGGCCCCTGGGGCGCAGATCGAAGTGCTCGCGGATGAGGCGAACGATGGCCTCGTCGGAGAGCTTGCCGGTCCCGAAGGTGTTGACGCTGATCGAGGTGGGCTCGGCGACACCGATGGCGTAGCTCACCTGAATCTCGCAACGGTCGGCAATGCCGGCGGCGACGATGTTCTTGGCGACGTAGCGTCCGGCGTAGGCGGCCGAACGGTCGACCTTCGAAGGATCTTTGCCGCTGAAGGCGCCGCCGCCGTGACGGGCCATGCCGCCGTAGGTATCGACGATGATCTTGCGCCCGGTGAGCCCGCAGTCGCCCACCGGACCGCCGATGACGAACTTGCCCGTCGGATTGATCAGGATCTTGGTGTCCTTGGTCAGCCAGTTGCCCGGCAGCACCTTACGGATGATCTCGGCCTCGACCGCGGCGCGCAGGTCGGCCTGGGACACCTCCGGGTCGTGCTGGGTGGAGAGCACCACCGCATCGACGCCGACGACCTTGCCATCGGGTGCGTAGCGGAACGTGAGCTGGCTCTTGGCATCGGGGCGCAGGAACGGGAGCGTGCCGTCCCGCCGGACCTGGGCCTGGCGCTGTACGAGGCGGTGCGCGTAGGTGATCGGCGCGGGCATCAGGACGTCGGTTTCGTTGGTTGCATAGCCGAACATGAGACCCTGGTCGCCGGCGCCCTGTTCGTGATCGTCGGTCTCATCCACACCCATCGCGATGTCGGCAGACTGGTAGCCCAGCGCATTCATGATCGCCACTTCGTCAGCGACGAAGCCGAGCTTGGGATGGTCGTAGCCGATCTCGCGAATGACGTTGCGAACGAGTTGATCGAGGTTCACGTCGGCCTTCGAGCGGAACTCGCCCGCGAGCACGACGATTCCGGTTTTGATCAGGGTTTCGCAGGCGACCCGCGACTCCTTATCCTGGGCGAGCATCGCATCGACGACGGCATCGGAGATCTGATCGGCCATCTTGTCGGGATGGCCCTCCGAGACGCTCTCGGACGTGAAGACACTGTAATCGGCCATCGCGGCGACTTTCCTTGCAGCTAAAGGTATGAATGTTATCGGTTTAATCGACGCGATGTGTATTCGAAATTGCCATGCGCTGTATGAAGCAACGACAATAGCCGCCCCTTGCAGCCCGGCCAGCCACCATCCATGAGATCGGCAACACCATGACATCAGCAACGGAACGCGCCAACGCCATTCGAGCGCTCGCCATGGACGCGGTGGAGCGCGCCAATTCGGGTCACCCCGGCGCGCCGATGGGCCTCGCGGACATCGCCGAAGTGTTGTTCCGGGAGGTGCTGAAGCACCATCCGGGCAACCCGGAATGGGTCGACCGCGACCGGTTCGTGCTGTCGAACGGGCATGCCTCGATGTTGCTGTACTCGGTGCTTTACCTGACCGGATACGACGTCTCGATCGACGATCTGAAGAATTTCCGTCAGCTCCATTCGCCCACGGCGGGACATCCGGAGCGGGGCGAACTCGCCGGGGTGGAAACCACTACCGGGCCGTTGGGCCAGGGCATGGCCAATGCGGTGGGCATGGCCATGGCGGAGCGTGAGTTGGCCCGCGCCTACAACCGGGATGGCTTCGAGATCGTCAACCACCGCACCTGGGCGGTGGTTGGGGATGGTTGCCTCATGGAGGGCATTTCCCACGAAGCCGCGTCGTTCGCCGGCACCCAGCGGCTGGGCAAGCTCAAGGTCATCTACGACGACAACGGCATCTCCATCGACGGCGATACCAGCGGCTGGTTCACCGAAGACGTGGCGAGCCGGTTCGAGGCTTACGGCTGGCGCGTGATCCGTAACGTCGACGGTCACGATCCCGACGAGATTCTCGAAGCGCTCACCAACGCCTGTGCGGACGAAGTGCGGCCCACGCTCATCTGTTGCCGCACCGTGATCGGCTTCGGTGCGCCCAACAAGCAGGGTTCGGAAGCGACCCACGGCGCCGCGCTTGGCAAGGACGAGGTCGCCGCGGCGCGACTGACCCTCAACTGGGGCTACGCGCCGTTCGAGATACCCGATTCGATTCGCCAGGCCTGGGACTGCCGCCCGTCGGGCGCGGATCACGAGCAGAAGTGGAACAAGCTGTTCAAGAACTACCGCGCGAAGTATCCGCGGGAAGCGGACGAGTTCGAGGCCCGCATGCGCGGCGAGTTCAAAGGCGAGTGGCGCGAATCCCTCGACCTGCTCGCACGCAGCGCACAGACCAATCCCGAAGACCTCGAAACCCGCAAGTCGTCGCAGAAGTGCCTGAGCACGATCGGCCCGCATCTGTCGGGGCTGATCGGCGGTTCCGCCGACCTGACCGGTTCGAACGGCACCAAGTGGAAGGGCGCCACCGAACTCTCGGCTGAATCCGCGGGCAACTATCTGAACTTCGGCGTTCGCGAGTTCGGCATGACCGCGATCACCAACGGCATCGCGCTGCACGGCGGCTTCGTGCCCTACTCGGGCACGTTCCTCGTATTCATGGAGTATGCGCGCAACGCAGTGCGCCTGGCGTCGATCATGGGCATCCGCAACATCTTCGTGTACACGCACGATTCGGTCGCCGTCGGTGAAGATGGCCCGACGCACCAGCCGGTGGAGCAGCTGACCAATCTGCGCACCACGCCGAACCTGTCGGTGTGGCGTCCCTGCGACACGGTCGAGAGCGCAATCGCGTGGCGCGAAGCCGTGGGCCGGGCAAACGGACCGACCGCACTCGTCTTCACCCGTCAGAAGACCAAGGCGCAGATCCGCGGCGATAACGCCTTCGCCAACATCGCCCGCGGCGGCTATGTGCTGCACAAGGAAGTGGGTGATCTCGAAGCGATCGTCATCGCCACGGGTTCCGAAGTCGAAATCGCCGTGGCTGCGGCGAAGAAGCTGACCGACGACGGGGTTGGCGTGAGGGTCGTCTCGATGCCGAGTACCGATGCGTTTCTCGCCCAGGACGCGGCGTATCGCGAATCGGTGCTGCCCGCTGCGGTCCGCGCCCGCGTGGCGGTCGAGGCCGCGCATCCGGATTACTGGTACCGATTCGTGGGTCTGGACGGGGCTGTCGTCGGCATCGATCGCTACGGCCTGTCCGCGCCCGGGCCCGACGCGATGAAAGAACTCGGCATCACCGAGACCGCGGTCATTGAAGCGGTGCGCACGGTGAGGAGCCGCAACGCATGAAAGCCGGCGTGCTGCGAATGACCGATCTGCCGCTCGCGGGCAAGCGCCTCCTCATTCGCGAAGATCTGAACGTGCCTGTGAAAGACGGCCGCGTCACCAGCGATGCCCGCATCGTCGCGGCACTGCCCACACTGCGCGCCGCACTCGATGCGGGCGCCGCAGTGATGGTGGTTTCGCATCTCGGCCGGCCCACGGAAGGCGGCAACGCGCAGAGCGAACCGGAGTCGTCCATGGCGCCGGTCGCTGCGCACCTGACGAAACTGCTCGGGCGCGAGGTGCCGCTCGTTGCGAACTGGATCGACGGTGTGGACATCGCGCCCGGCGAGATCAAGCTCATGGAGAACGTCCGCTGGCTCGAGGGCGAGGGCAAGGACGACGACGCGCTGGCAAAGCGCATGGCGAAGCTCTGCGACATCTACGTCATGGACGCGTTCGGCACTGCACACCGCGCCCAGGTGTCCACGCATGGCGTCGCCCGTCATGCCAAGGTGGCCTGCGCGGGACCGCTGCTCGCAGCCGAACTCGATGCGCTCGGTCGCGCGCTGGAGTCGCCGCAACGGCCGCTGATCGCCGTCGTAGGGGGTTCGAAGGTGTCGAGCAAACTGGCCGTACTCGAACGGCTCGCGGAAGTTGCCGATGTGATCATCGTCGGCGGCGGCATTGCCAACACCTTCCTTGCGGCGGCCGGCCGCCCCGTGGGCCGATCGCTGTACGAAGCGGACCTCGTCGACACCGCGCGCCGCATCGCAGCGAAAGTCGAAGTTCCGCTGCCGGTGGACGTGATCGTCGCCAACGAACTGAGCGCCACCGCCCGGGCGACGTTGCGGCTGCCGGAAGAAGTCGGAGCCAACGAAATGATTCTCGACATTGGCCCGGAAACCGCACGCATGCTCGCTGCGCGCATCAAAGCGGCCGGCACCGTGCTGTGGAACGGTCCGGTCGGTGTGTTCGAGCACGATCAGTTCGGCGCGGGCACCCGGGCACTCGCCCGGGCCATCGCGGAAAGCGATGCGTTTTCCATCGCGGGCGGCGGCGATACGCTCGCGGCCATCGAAAAGTACGACGTCGGCGCCGGCATTTCATACACTTCGACTGGCGGCGGTGCCTTTCTGGAGTTCGTCGAAGGCAAGAAACTGCCGGCGGTCGCGATTCTCGAATCGCGCGCGTAGAGCAACGCGTCCGTCGCCCGAAAAGTAAGAGGAGATTCGAAATGCCCATCATCAGTATGCGTCAGCTGCTCGACCATGCCGCGGAGCACGACTACGGCGTGCCCGCCTTCAACGTGAACAACCTGGAACAGATGCGCGCGATCATGGAGGGTGCGGCGGCGACCGACAGTCCGGTCATCGTCCAGGCCAGTGCCGGCGCGCGCAAATACGCGGGGCCCACGTTCCTTCGTCATCTCATACTCGCGGCAGTCGAAGAGTTCCCACACATCCCCGTGGTGATGCACCAGGATCACGGCGCGTCGCCCAGTGTGTGTCAGCGCTCGATTCAACTCGGCTTCACCTCCGTGATGATGGACGGCTCTCTCGGCGAAGATCAGAAGACGCCGATGAGTTACGACTACAACGTGGAAGTGACGCGCCGGGTCGCCGACATGGCGCACGCGTGCGGCGTCTCGGTCGAAGGCGAACTCGGTTGTCTCGGCAGCCTCGAAACGGGCATGGGTGGTGAGGAAGATGGCGGCGGCCACGAAGGCAGCCTGCCGAAGGAGATGCTGCTCACCGATCCCGAAGAAGCGGCGGATTTCGTCAGGCGCACCAAGGTGGATGCGCTGGCCATTGCGATCGGAACGTCGCACGGCGCCTACAAATTCAAGCGCCCGCCGACGGGTGATGTGCTGGCCATCGATCGCATCAAGGAAATCCACGCGCGCATTCCGAACACGCACCTCGTGATGCACGGATCGTCGTCGGTGCCGCAGGATCTGCTGAAGGTCATCAACGAGTTTGGCGGCGACATCCGCGAGACCTATGGCGTGCCGCTGTCGGAGATTCGCGAAGGCATTCGCCACGGCGTGCGCAAAGTGAACATCGACACCGACCTGCGGCTCGCTTCGACCGCGGCAATCCGCATGTTCCTCACGAAGAACAAGAGCGAGTTCGATCCCCGCAAGTACCTCGCGGAGACGACCAAGGCGATGAAGAAGATCGTCGTCGAGCGCTACGAAGCGTTCGGTACGGCGGGCAACGCATCGAAGATCAAGGCGCTGCAACTCGAAGACATGTTCAGGCGCTATGAGAAGGGCGAACTCGATCCCGTCGTCAACTGATCAGAGCCGGGAGGATCGCGCGTTCGATCCGGAGGCGTTGCGCGGCGGCCTGAGGCCGATCATCCCCGGTGAGCCGACGGTGCTCACGCCGCTGGAAGATGCCTATCTGCGTCACTATGGCATTCACTTCAGCGATGGCATCGAGGGGCTCGCTCACCATCTCGGACGCATCGAGACGGCCACGCACACGATCGCGGCGCATCTGTGGCGGCCGAAGAACGCGAGCGGCAGTGCCGTGGTCGTGCACGGCTACTACGACCACGTCGGGCTGTATCGCCATCTCATCCGTTTTCTGCTCGATCGCGGTCTCGCCGTGCTCACCTTCGACCTGCCAGGGCACGGGCTGTCGACCGGCGCACCGGCGAAGATCGATACCTTCGATCACTACGTGGATGCGTTCGATGCCTGCTTCAGTGCATTCGCGGACCATCTGCCGGGGCCGCGCCATCTGTTCGGACAGAGCACCGGCGGCGCCATCGCCATGGAGTGGCTGCTGCGCAATGCCGTGACGACAGACAACTCGCCATTCGCGAAGATCGTCCTGCTCGCGCCACTGGTTCGCCCCTATCTGTGGCCCGTCAATCGCATCGTCTACGAGATCGCACGGCGAACCATCACGGAACGTCCGCGGACCTTCACGAGCAACGCCGACGACGCGGCGTTCATCGCGTTCCTGCGCGACGAGGATCCACTGCAGGCGCGCACGCTGCCGGTGCAGTGGGTGACGGCGATGCAGGCATGGCGCAGACGGTTCGAACGCTATCCCGGTTCCGATCTCACCCCGCTCGTCATCCAGGGGCACGCGGACCGAACCGTCGATCGGAAGTACAACGTGAAGGTGATCGAGCGGCTGTTCCGACCGCGGGTCTTCTACATTCCCGAAGCAAAGCACCACCTGGTGAATGAGTCACCGGCCGTGCGCGCGCAGATGTTCGAAGAGATCGGCAGGGAACTGGATCGGGAGTAAGCCCTGTGGGAGCGCCCTTGGGCGCGAAGTTCGCGGGCAAGTCGCTCGGCCGTTCGCGGGCAAGCCCGCTCCCACAAGCTCCACCCAAGATGCAGCGACTCAGCCCCCTCTACCCGTCACCGCTGCGCTGTTCATGAGTTCGGTCAGCAGCGCGAGTGCGACTTTCCCCTGCATGGCGAAGGGATCGAGGCTGGGCCGTTCGGAGTACTTGAGAATGATGCTCAGGTTGACCTTGTTGAGATCGACGCGGCCCATCCGCCACGCAACGAACACGCGCTCGGTGATCTCGGTGTAGTCGAGCAGCATGATGTCGCCGTGCCGGGGATCACGCACGATGTTGTTGTACAGCCGGCTCACTTCCTCGCGGGCACCTTCGAGCACCTGCATGAATACGCGCCCGGCCTGACATACGCACAGTACGCCCGTGATGCCGTGCTGAGCGTTGCTCGAACGCGACTGGTTCAAGATCGACTCGATCGCATCGTCGCCCGCGGATTCACTGATGCGGCTTGCGTACAGGAGGCGGACGAGCATGGGCTAACTCCGGCTGCTGGCGAGCAACGCGAGGAATTCCCGGCGTAGGTTCGCGTTGTTGAGAAAGCTTCCGCGCATGATCGAGTTGATCATCTTCGAGTTCATGTCGCGCACACCGCGCCACTGCATACAGTAGTGGTCGGCTTCCATGACGATCGACAGCCCATCGGGCTGCATCTTCTCCTGCAGCAGATCGGCGAGCTGCGCGATCGCCTCTTCCTGGATCTGCGGCCGCGTCATGACCCATTCGAGCAGGCGCGCGTACTTCGACAGGCCGATCAGTGCGGTGTGCTCGTTCGGCATGACGCCTACCCAGATCTTGCCGATGATGGGGCACAGATGATGGGAGCAGGCGCTGCGCACGGTGATCGGGCCGACGATCATCAGCTCGTTCAGCCGTTCGACGTTCGGAAAAGACGTGACCGGGGGAATCGGCGTGTAGCGGCCCGCAAAGACCTCGTTGATGAACATCTTGGCCACACGGCGCGCGGTGCCCTGGGTGTTGTGGTCGCTTTCGATGTCGATGACCAGTGCCTCGAGCACTGCGGTCATCTTCTCCGTGACTTCCGCCCGCAGCGCTTCGAGTTCACCTTCTTCGATGAAGTCCGCGATGTTGTCGTTGGCGTGAAAGCGGCGCTTGGCGGCGGTGAGGCGCTCACGGATCCGCTGCGACACCTCGGCCGAGCCATCTTCGGAAGTCCGCGCCACGCGCAGTGCGGGCGGATCGGGGTTGCGAGGCACGGCGTGCGCCTCCTTGCTGACAGAAAGAGGGCGATCCTAGCAAAGGCACGAACCTGGGCGCCAATCCAGGTGAACCGTTCCGAGGCCTAGAACAGCACGCGCGTGCGGATGGTGCCTTCGACCGCCTTCAGCCGACTCAATGCCTGCTGACTGTGCTCGGCATCGAGATCGATCACCACATAGCCGATTTCCGCGTTGGTCTGCAGGTACTGCGCGGCGATGTTGATGCCGCCTTCGGAGAACACCTGGTTGATCCGCGACAGCACACCGGGGACGTTGCGATGAATGTGCAGCAGGCGATGGCTGCGCGGGTGCGGAGGTAACGCCACCTCGGGAAAGTTGACGGCCGACAGGGTCGAGCCGTTGTCGGAGTAGCGGATGAGTTTCTCCGCGACTTCGAAGCCGATGTTCGCCTGGGCCTCCACGGTGCTGCCGCCGATGTGGGGCGTCAGCAGCACGTTGTCGCAGTCGATGAGCGGCGAGGCGAAGGCCTCCGCATTCGATTTCGGTTCCTCGGGATACACGTCGATCGCCGCGCCGAGCAGGCGCTTGCTCTTCAGCGCAGCCGCCAGCGCATCGATGTCTACCACGTTGCCGCGCGAGGCATTGATGAGCACGGCGGAATCCTTCATCTGCGCGAGCGCGGAGGCGTCGATCATGTTGCGCGTTTCCCGGGTCGCCGGTACGTGCAGTGTCACGACGTCGCTCGACGCAAGCAGTTCCCGCAGTGAATCCACCTGGCGGGCGTTGCCGAGGTTGAGCTTCTTGACCACGTCGTAGAACACCACCCGCATGCCGAGACCTTCGGCGAGCACACCGAGTTGGCTGCCGATGTTGCCGTAGCCGACCACACCGAGGGTCTTGCCGCGAATCTCGAAGCTCGATGCAGCACTCTTCTCCCAGATGCCGCGTTTCATCTGATCGTGCTTCTGCGGTACGCCGCGCAGCAGCAACACCCCTTCGGCGAGTACCAGCTCCGCGACACTGCGCGTATTCGAAAAGGGCGCGTTGAACACGGGCACGCCACGCCGCATCGCCCCTTTCAGGTCCACTTGATTGGTACCGATGCAGAAACAGCCCACCGCGATCAGCCTGCGTGCGGCCACCAGGGCGTCGTCGGTCAGCTGCGT
>JBFKCZ010000065.1:0-9301 GCA_041620035.1 Pseudomonadales bacterium | reverse complement strand
CTGCTCGCTCAGAACCCGGACCAGTACGACTTGCTCATGGCCGATCGGGAACTCGTATCGAATCTCGTCGAGGAAGTGCTGCGCCTATCGACGCCGACGGCGAACATGTGGCGCGTGTGTACGCGCGACACCGAAATCAACGGCACGAAGATCCCCGCGGGCAGCATGGTGCAGATTCGATTCGCGTCCGCCGATCGCGACGCCGCCGCATTCCCGTCACCCGACACCTTCGACGTGACGCGCAAGAACGCGCGCCAGAACGTGGCATTCGGCTACGGCGTGCACATGTGCATCGGCGCGAGCCTCGCGCGCAAGGAAATGCAGGTGACGTTCAACGTGATACTCGACCGCATGAAGAACTTCGAACTCGCGTGCGACCCGGGCGCGTTGAAGTATCCGGCAAACGTGCTGTTGCGCGGACTGGAAGCGCTGCCGCTGAAGTTCGAAGCGCGCTAGAGGAGACGCGGCTCAGCGCGCGAAGGAGACTTCCTTCAGTTCGATTTCTTCGTCGCACTCGAGGTGACCGAGCACCAAATGCGCCGGGAAGATCCGCATCACTTCCTCGCCACCGACCCGGGTCGAAGCTCGAACGATGGCCACGCCGTTGTCCTTGCCCAGCGCGCTCACCTCATAGATCTGATGCTGAAGACGGAACGACCGTCCGAGGAGAAATTGGTAGTCCAAGCCCACTCCTGATGCATATCGTTGAGTGACGCGAAACGAGACAGCGTTCGCAATGTCGGCAGTCTACGCGGGACCCGGCGGCGGGCTGTAAAGTGCGGTAAGGACCTGTGGGGGATTTGTGAGATGGCCGTACGCGTCCTGGTATTTGGCGCGCACCCCGATGACGCGGAGTTCCACGCGGGCGGGTTGCTCGCCATCCACGCTGCCCGCGGCAGCACCATACGCCTCATCAGCGTGACCGACGGATCCGCCGGTCACCACTCGGCATCACGGGCAGAGCTTGCGGCCCGCCGTAGGGCCGAGGCACAGGGGGCCGCGCGAGTCATCGGCGCCGATCTCGAGGTGTGGACGAATCCCGACGGCGAACTCGAGCCGACCCTTGCGATCCGCGCCGAAGTCATCACCGCGATCCGGCGCTTCGAGCCCGACCTCGTCCTCACTCATCGCATCCACGACTACCACCCCGACCATCGAGCCGTCGCAACCCTGGTGCGGGATGCGTGCTACATGGTCCGAGTACCCAACGTCGCGCCATCGACACCTGCCCTCGCCCGCGATCCGGTGGTTGCCTCGTTCGCCGACTTCTTCTCGCAACCCGCGCCATTTCGTGCGGACGCGATCGTCGACATCGCGGGTGTCTTCGCCACCGTGGTCGCGATGCTCGACTGCCATGCGTCCCAGGTCTACGAATGGATCCCGCATACCCTGGGCCTGTCGGCTGCCGTGCCGCAGCGCGAAGCGGATCGCCTGCGCTGGCTCACCGATTTCCACGGCCGCTATGCGGGGCGCGTCGCGCGGCACTTCGCACCCGGCCTGGCACTGGCCGAAGCGTTCGAGCTTTCCGAGTACGCCCGGCGCCCCACGGCGGATGAGCTGGCCGAGCTCTTCCCGTGCCTATAATGCAGGCCCATTAGCCGGTTCCGCGTCCCATGAAGGTCTGGGCTACCGCCATCGCTATCCTGGTTGCGGGTGCCGCAGCCCTGTACTGGTACACGAACCGGGTCCCCGAGGGCCCGGCGCGCACCGGCTGGCAGATGCCCCCGCCCGCCGTCGAAGCAAGCATGGTGGAAACGGGTCAGGTCGTGCGCAGCGTTCAAGCCGTCGGCACGCTGCGCGCCAACGAGAGCATCACCGTGAGCCCCGAGATCGCCGGTCGCATCGAATCGATCGGTTTCCAGGAAGGTCAGCGCGTAGCGCGCGGCGCGCTCTTGATTCAGCTCGAAGATTCCGTGTACCAGGCCGAGGTGCAGGAGAAGGCGGCCAATCGAGCCCTGGCGGAACTGGCATTCAAGCGCGCGGATCAACTCGTCCAGAAGCGCGCGGCATCGGTCGAAGAACGCGATCGCGCGCTCGCCGTGCTGCAGGCGAGCGAGGGGTCCTTGGCGCTGGCGCGTGCACGACTCGACAAGACCCGCATCACCGCCCCGTTTTCCGGGCTCGTGGGCCTGCGTCAGGTGAGCGTCGGTGACTACGTGGCAGCAGGGGCACCGCTCGTGAGCCTGTCCGAGATCGATCCCCTGAAGGTGGACTTCCGCATCGGCGAGGTGCATCTGCCGAAAGTGGCGGTGGGCCAGAACATCGACATCCGGGTCGACGCATTCGGCGATCGCCTCTTCTCCGGCACTGTCTACGCCATCGAGCCTCAAGTCGACGTGAACGGCCGCGCGGTCGTCGTTCGCGCCGGTCTGCCGAACCCCGAACTCGCCCTGCGACCGGGGCTGTTCTCGCGGGTGACACTCATCGTGGATACCGCAGCCGACGCCGTTCTCGTGCCCGAGGCCGCCATCGTGCCCCAGGGCGACCGGCACTTCGTGTTCCGGCTGGTCGACGGCAAGGCGGTATACACCGAGGTCGCGATCGGCAAGCGCCACGACGCGCGGGTGGAAATCTTGCGCGGCATCGATCCCGGGGCGACCGTCGTGACCGCCGGTCAGTTGAAGCTGCGCGACGGCATGGCGGTGCGCGTCGTGGAGGATGCCTCGCTCGCCGCGGCCGCGAACCCAGGAACGCCCGGCACATGATCCTCTCGGACCTGTCCATCCGCCGCCCGGTGCTGGCGACCGTCGGCAACCTCCTGATTCTGCTCCTCGGTCTCATTGCCTGGGAGCGCCTCACGATCCGCGAGTACCCGGACATCGACGACCCGATCGTCAGCATCAGCACCTACTACCCCGGCGCCAACGCTCAGATCATCGAATCGCAGATCACCACCCCGCTGGAAGACGCGATCTCGGGCATCGAGGGAATTGACTACATCAGCTCGATCAGCCGCGCCGAATCCTCGCAGATCTCCATTCTCTTCACCGTCGACAAAGATCCCGACGTCGCCGCCAACGACGTCCGCGATCGAGTGGCGCGCGCGCGCAACCTGCTGCCGCGTGAAGCAGAGGATCCAATCGTCGCCAAGACCGAGTCCGACGCGACACCGATCATGTACATGGCCATCAACTCCGATGTGCACGACGAGATGGAACTCACCGACTACGCCGACCGCGTCGTCAAAGACCGCCTGCAGGTGCTGCCCGGTGTCGCTCAGCTCATCATCATGGGCGAGCGCCGCTACTCGATGCGGGTGTGGCTCGATCGGGCGCGACTGGCGGCCTATGAGCTGACTCCGTCCGATGTCGAAGCGGCGCTGCGCGCGCAGAACGTGGAGGTGCCATCGGGGCGTATCGAGAGCTCGGATCGGGAGTTCACCGTGCTTTCCGAGACCGATCTACGCACACCCGAGCAGTTCGCGCAGATCATTCTCAAGGATGCCGGCGGCTACCTCGTTCGATTGGGTGAGGTTGCTCACGTGGAGATCGGCGCCGAGGAAGTACGCAACCTGACGCGTTACACGGGCCGGCGCGCCATTGGACTCGGTGTCATCAAACAATCGACCGCCAATCCACTCGAAGTGGCGGCGGCAGTCCGCTCGGAACTCGAGCAACTGAACCGCATTCTCCCGGCCGGCATGCAGGTGAGCATCGGCTACGACTCTTCGGTGTTCGTGCAGGAGTCGATCGATCGGGTCTTTCTCACGATATTCGAGGCGATCGCACTCGTTGCCCTCGTGATTTTCCTGTTCCTGCGCAACTGGCGCGCAACGCTGGTGCCACTGGTCACGATTCCGTTGGCGTTGGTGGGCAGCCTCGCGCTGATGTGGAGCTTCGGCTTCTCGATCAACACGCTGACGCTGCTCGCGTTCGTGCTCGCGATCGGCCTCGTCGTCGACGACGCCATCGTCATGCTCGAGAACATCTATCGCTACATCGAAGCCGGCATGGATCCCATCAAGGCTGCTTTCGTCGGATCGAAACAGATCGGCTTCGCCATCGTCGCGATGACGTTCACGCTCGCGGCCGTGTTCGCGCCGATCGCGCTGAGCGAGGGCAAGACCGGCATGCTGTTCACGGAGTTCGCGCTGACGCTAGCGGGCGCGGTGATCGTCTCGGGGTTCGTAGCACTGACATTGTCCGCGACACTCGCTTCGCGCATTCTGCGTCACGAACCGCGCCACAACGCCTTCTTCAATTTCGGCGAACGGGTGCTCGACGGCATCACCAATGCCTACCGGGTGACCCTGACTGCAAGCCTGAAGGCGCGACCCGTCGTGATCGTCGTCATGCTGCTGATGGGTGTCTTCTCTGCGCTGTTGTTCCGCAGTCTGCCCAGCGAACTCGCACCCCTCGAAGATCGCGGCACGATGATGGCGTTCGCGAGCGCGCCGGAGGGCGCGACGCTCGAGTACCTGAACACCTACGCGGCTCAGATCGAGGACGTCTACCGCGAAACCCCGGAAGTGGTCCGCTACATGATGATCATGGGGCGTCCAACCGTGACCAACCTCATCTCGTACGTGTCTGTGACCCCGTGGCAGGAGCGCACGCGTCTGTCTCAGGACATCGCCCGCGAGATGCTGCCGAAGGTCATGTCCATCACGGGTATCCGAGCCTTCGTGGTGACACCCCAGTCGCTCGGCGCCTCGAGCGGCGGTGCCCAGCCGATTCAGTTCGTACTGCAGACGACCGACTCCTACGAATCCCTCGATGAGTCGGTGCAGGAGATCCTGGCACGCATCGCGCGCGAGCCGTCGATCGCCAACGTCGACACCGATCTCAAGCTCAACAAACCGGAGATCAAGGTCGACGTGAACCGAGAGAAGGTCGCCGCCGTGGGCGTGAGCGTCGCCGACATCGGTCGCACGCTGGAAACGATGCTGGGCGGTCGCGAGGTGACGCGCTTCAAACGCAACAACGAACAGTACGACGTGAAACTGCAGGTCGCCGATGTCGATCGGCGCAATCCCGACGATCTCACCAACATCTACGTGCGCGGTGCCAACGGTACGATGATCCAGCTATCGAACCTGGTGGACGTACGCGAGGCAGTTGCGCCGCGGGAACTGAATCATTTCAACAAGCTGCGATCGGCCAAGATCACGGCCAGTGTCGGGCCCGACGGCACACTTGGCGATGCACTCGCAGTGCTCGAACGCACCGCGACCGACGTGATGGGGCCGACCACCCAGTTCGACTACGAAGGTGTTTCGCGCGAATTCAAGGACGCGTCCGCCAAAGCCTTCATCAGCTTCGGGCTTGCGCTCGTGTTCATCTATCTCGTGCTCGCCGCCCAGTTCGAGAGTTTCGTTTCTCCCTTCGTCATCATGTTCAGCGTGCCGCTGGCGATGGCGGGCGCCCTGCTTGCTCTCACCGTGACCGGCGGCACCATCAACATCTACAGCCAGATCGGCTTGATCACACTGGTGGGGCTGATCACCAAGCACGGCATCCTGATCGTGGAGTTTTCCAATCAGTTGCGGGTGCAGGGCAAAGCGCTCACCGAAGCCGTCATCGAAGCGGCGGCATTGCGGTTGCGGCCCATACTCATGACGACCGGTGCCATGGTGCTCGGTGCCGTACCCCTGGCGATCGCGTCCGGGCCCGGGGCCGAATCCCGTCACGACATCGGCTGGGTGATTGTCGGCGGCATGACGGTCGGTACACTGTTCACGCTGTTCGTGGTCCCCACCATGTACACCTACCTGGTGCGCCGCGCGCCACACCTGGTGGCAATGCAGAGGGAGACGCCCTCGGCTACCGCGGCTGCGCCGGCATGAGATCGATGGAAAAACGAGGAGGAGAGCGATGACGACATTTGCAGACCCGTTGCGCCGTGCGGTTCAAGTAGCGCCGGCGAAGACCGCGTTGATTTCCGAGACCGGCCAGGTCAGCTTCGCGCAACTCTCCCAGCGCGCCGCGCGTCTGGCCGGCGGGTTGCGCGCGCTCGGGCTGAAAGACGGCGACCGTGTCGCGATCCTCGCCGCCAACTCCCATCAGTACATCGAGACCTACGTCGGCGTTCCCGCAGGCGGCCTCGTGGTGGTGCCGCTCAACACCCGCCACGCTCAGGCGGAGCTGACTTACGCCATCAAGGATTCCGGCGCCAAAGTACTGTTCACCGATCGCGACCCGAAACAGTTCGCCGATCTCGTCGAGCACGTCATCACGGTTCCGGATGGATACGAAAAGCTCGTCGCGAAAGCGAAGGAGTACCCGCTCGGCGAAGGCGTCACGGAGAACGACCTCGCCGGGCTCTTCTACACCGGCGGTACCACGGGCGCGTCCAAGGGCGTGATGCTGTCGCACCGCAACCTGATCGCCAACACCTATCACTGGCTGGCGGCGTGCCCCCAGTTTGCAGAAGACAATGTGCTGGTCATGGCGCCGCTCTTCCACGCCGCCGGCTCGAACGCCGTGCTCGCCAACATCTGGACGACGGGCCTGCAGGTCACGCTCGCGGCCTTCGATCCGGCGAAGGCGCTCGATCTCATCGAGAAGCACGCGATCACGGTGACGCTCGGCGTGCCCACCATGCTCGCAGCCATGGCCGAGGAACAAATCGCGCGGCCGCGCAAGGTCGATAGTCTGCGCAGCATCGCGCATGGCGGCTCACCGATTGCCACCGAAGTGATTCGCAGGACCCATCAGGCCTTTCCCACGGCCAGCCTGCTCGAGGTGTATGGCGCAACCGAGCTTTCGCCGCTGTGTACGGCGCTGATGAACGAGGAGCGACTCATCGACAGCCCGCTCGCCCGGTCGTGCGGCCGCTCCATGCCCGGTTGCGACGTGCGCATCCTCGACGCCGACGGCAACGAAGTCGCGCGCCGGGAGGTCGGCGAAGTCGTCGTAAGGGGCCCGAACGTGATGCAAGGCTACTGGAACAAGCCGGAGCAGACCGCCGCGGTTCTCAAGAATGGCGCTTACTGGACCGGCGACCTCGGCTACATGGACGAAGACGGCTACGTGTTCCTGGTCGACCGCAGCAAGGACATGATCGTCACGGGCGGCGAGAACGTGTACTGCACCGAAGTCGAAGACGTGCTGTATCGCCATCCCGCCGTGCTCGAGGCAGCCGCATTCGGCGTTCCCGACGCAAAGTGGGGCGAAGCGGTGCACGCCGTGGTCGTGCCACGACCGGAACACAACAACGTCGATCCCAGGGAGATCATCGCGTTCTGCCGCGAACACATCGCGGGCTACAAAGTGCCCAAGGGCATCGACATCCGTACGGAGCCGTTGCCGAAGTCCGGTCCTGGCAAAGTCCTGAAACGCGAACTGCGCGCGCCATTCTGGGAAGGTCAGGACCGCAACGTCGGGTAGGGCTGAGCCCCTGCGTAGCACCCTTGGAGGAGTGTCGACAAAATCAGCGGAGCCGTTGTGGGAGCACCATTGGGCGCGAACGGGTCGAGTGAAATCAGTGAGTTATTCGCGGGCAAGCCCGCTCCCACAAGCTCCGTTCGGACTTTAACGAGCTACATCGACCACTTCACGCCGAGCGCGTACTGCGACTGCTCGTACTCGAGCCGAGGGTCGGACGAGTCGTTCATCTCCAGCCTCGCGAGGGCCGTTACCGATAGCGCGCGCCAGACCCGATAATCCACGTCGAGTTCTGCCGTGGTGCTCGTGAGGGTCTTCTCCCCGGCGCCGGGTGTGTCGAACGCGAACGCATTGTCGAACGAATAATCTCGATACGAATAGGCGAGTCGTGCGGTCAGGCGCCGCATGTCGAGTTCGACACGGGCACGAATGCCGTGCCGCTGGTAGTCGTCGTAGCCGACGTACTCGTCTTCGCGGGTGGTGAGCCGGTAGTCGATGGCGGCCCACAGCCGACGCGTGAGGCGCTGTCTCAGGATCGCGCCGTAGCTGGTGTAGCGATACTCGAGTGCCGGGTTGAGCGTGAATCGCGATCCATCGAGCTCCCTGGCCGGATAGGTTTCGTACTCCCGTGCGGAGTATTCGGCGAAGACGCCGAACCGGGTCGTGCCGAACAGCCGGTAGGAGACGTCGGCGCCGCCCGTGAACTGGTGGTGCGAGTAGTCGACCACCGGCTGCGTCTCGTCGAACTGGCTGACCGTGGCCGCCGCGTTCAATCCCCATCGAAACGCGCCGATGTCGTGGTTGAACTTGAGTCGCGGCCCGAAATGGCTGAAGGCGAATCGATCCGAGACGTCTTCGCCCAACACGCTCTGGGAGGATCCATCGTCGCGGTCGTAGGCCTCTTCCTGAAATCGCGCGGCGATGAAACTGCTGGCCACATAGATGCGGCCGATACGCGTGTCGCGGTCGTAGGTGTTGGCCAGTCGCAGCACGTGCGAATGGCGATTGGCGTTGCTGAACTGCGAGTCGAGGTAGAACTCACCTTCGAAGGTGTAGCCGAGATGAAAGCGGCTGTAGTCCCAGCGCCCCCACTCGGCGGCGGCCCAGAGCTGAACCGGAACATAGCTCGCCGACTGCACATCGGGCTGCACGACCGGCGTGCCGGGTGCCGCCAGGTCGACGTAACTCGAGCTCGGCGCCCGGTACACGTTGGAGTCCATTGCCACGAACGTGGCGGCGCCGAAATCGAAGAAGTCGATGGCGCGTTCCGGGTCGCGACCGAACTCCACCGGCGTGCGCCGCGGCGCACGCTTGCCCGTCGCAACGCCTCCATCCAGGGATCGGCGCGCCTTCGCCGCCAGCGTGCGCAACTCCCGGCTCGCACCGGGATGGGACGCGGCCTGCTGGAACCAGATCCGGGCGTCGGATGAGCGTCCCTGCGCCCTAACGACCAGACCCAGATTGTAGAAGGCGCGCGGCGCGAGACGCTGCGCCTGCGACGCCTTGGCAAATGAGGCCTCTGCTTCGACGTACTGTCCCAGTCGATACTGCGCGACACCGCGGTTGAACGCGAGCAACGCCGAGTCGCCGCGTTCGCGTCGCGCCCGCTCGTACTGCGTCAGTGCGGCCTCGTAGTCACCCGCACGCGCCGCAGCGTTGCCTTCGGCCATGTTGGCGGCAATCGGGCGGGGTGCGATGGCCCATGCTGCGAATAAAACGAAACCCGCCATCGTCAGATGGCGGGCTACGCTTCCGAGCTTACACGCGGTCGGTTGCTTCATCGGTGCTATCCGTGTCCGAGCCATCGGACGAGTCCATTTCGTCCATCTCTTCGACTTCGTCGATCTCATCGACCTCGTCTACGTCATCGACTTCGTCTACGTGATCGACTTCGTCGACGTGATCATCTCTTTCGGGCCGGCCTTCGCGTACCCGGTCGACGTCATCGCGATCCATTTCATCGGCATCGTCGCGGT
>JBFKCZ010000064.1:0-9370 GCA_041620035.1 Pseudomonadales bacterium | reverse complement strand
GGCGAGTACGACGCCGATGCCTTGGGTGCCCTCGAGCAGCTTCACCACGAGTGGAGCGCCACCCACTTCTCTGATCAGGCCCGAGATGTCATCGGGACGATTCGCAAAGGCGGTCACCGGTATGCCGATGCCGTGCCGCGACAAGAGCTGCATGGATCGCAACTTGTCGCGCGCGCGCGTGATGGCAACGGACTCGTTGAGTCCGTAGACGCCCATCATCTCGAACTGGCGCAGCACCGCCGTGCCATAAAAGGTCACCGATGCGCCGATCCGGGGGATGATCGCGTCGAAGTGGTTCTTTTTGAATTCCTCGCTACGGTAGTGAATGGTCGGCTTCGCGGCGGTGATGTCCATGAAGCAGTGGAGATGATCTACCACCCGCACCTCGTGGCCGCGCGCAATGGCGGCTTCCTTGAGCCGTCGGGTGGAGTAGAGCTTGCTGCTTCGGGACAGTATTCCGATTCTCATGATTCATTCACCTCGTCTTTATCTTCTCTATCTTCATCTTCTCGGGCGCTTCGCGCCGGCTCGCGACGTAAGAGCGCCGGGGATCCACGACGAAGGACCCCGCAAGGGCCGTCCGACCGAGGAGCATGCGGAATCGCATGGTGTCACGGTCGGTCAGTGTGACTTCGATCGGCCGGCGCCATGCGCCGACGATCACCTCTGTTTCGATCACGATACGCCGTTCGGCGTGCCCGCCGGAATCGGTGACCTTGCGCCGATCGACGATGGGTGCCTCGCAGAACACTTCGATGCTGCGATCCCTCTGCAGCGGGTGCACGCCGAAGCGAACCCACTCGGCACGCCGCCGGTTGAACGTTTCAACCGAGAAAGCGTGCAGCGCCGAGGTGCGCGCTCCCGTGTCGACCTTCGCCTTGATTCGATCGAGCCCGATTTCGGGCAATGCGACCCACTCGCGCCAACCGAGGGTGGCTGGCTTCGCCTTCATCCCCACTAATTTTCGTTTCCGCAAATCCTTCCCTATCCGGGACTTTCGACCCACTCCGTGGGACCCACCTCGGCCCGACCGAGTCACATCGGTGACTTTCCGCGCTACACCTGGGTCAGAGCCTAGCCTGCACTGGACGGACGGGACCCGCGCCCATGAGCGAAAACGAAACCGAGCAGCAAGTCTATAGAAAGCGGCTGGACGATGTCCTTGCGGATGCGCCCGAGGGCGCGCCGATGGATTCCATCACATCACGCATCCGTCGCCAGACCAGCGTACACGACATTCTCGGCTTCGGATTCTCACACCTCGTGATGACGTTCCTCGTCTTCATCTCGGGTGCCTGCCGCCTGCTGCCATCGAAACCTGGCTCCGAGCGCGGTGTAGAATCCGCACCCCGCGGAATCGAGTAGAGGCATCACGATGACGGCAATCCAGGATACGAGCGACGCATTCCTATCGGCGCTACACGCGCTGTGGGCGAGGATCACAACCTTTCTGCCCGACGTGCTCGGCGCTCTACTGATCATCGCCGCGGGTTACCTCATCGCCCGTCTCATCGGCGCTGCGATCACACGAGTAACCAAGGTCGCGGGTCTGGACCGCTTTGCCGAGACGCAGGGCATCGCATCGGCGCTGGGACAAACCGGCATCGAACGTCCGATGAGTGAGATCCTCGGCCGCATCGCCTTCTGGACGGTCATGCTCCTCTTCTTCGTGAGCGCGATCGACCGGCTGGGTCTGGGTCAGGTATCGGCCGCGCTGAACGCGTTCGTCATGTATCTGCCGAAGGTGATCGGTGCGGCGTTCATCATGATGGCGGGCCTGTTCATAGCGCAAATGGTGCGCCGCGTGATCGCGGGATCGGCCGAGACCATGGGCTTGGAATTCGCCTCGCCACTCGCGACCACCGCGTACGTCGTGCTCGTGGTGATCGCGGCAGCACTCGCCATCGGCCAGCTCGATCTGGAAACCGAGATTCTCTACGACGTCATCTCGATCACGCTGATGTCCGCAGGAGCCGCCGCGGCCATTGCATTCGGCCTCGGTTCGAAGGAGGTGGCCGCCAATGTACTGGCCGGCACCTACATCCGCGAGATGTTCCGCGAAGGTGACCACGTGCGCATCGGCGATGTGGAAGGCGACATCAAGTTCGTTGGGCCCGTGAAGACCGTCATCACCAACGATCGTGGAGACCTTTCGATCGCCAATGGCGAGCTGATGCGGGCTGTGGTTCAACGAACGCGCTGATCCGAAGTCGATCTGTCACTCGTGGAAGAGTCCGACGACGAACTGATTGCGCGTGCGCAAGTGGAGCTGCCGCATCAGACCCGGGCGTTCGAGGCACTGGCCGAGCGCAACTACGCGCGCGTCCGCAAGCTCGCGCTCAGCATCGTCGGACGCATGGACGACGCCGACAGCATTGCCCAGGACGTGATGCTGCGCGTCTATCACGGCCTGCCGAAGCTGAAATCGCCCGAGAGTTTCCATGGATGGCTGCGGCAGATCATCGTGAATGCGTCCCGTACGTGGCTCGCCAAGGAAAAGCGGGAACGGGAAAAGAGCTTTCGCCTGGCCCAGGAACCCGATCTGAAGATCGCCGCGCGCACGGTCCGGTCGAGCCGCGAAGGCTTCGGTGCGCTGGTCGAGGGTCTCGCCCCCGACGAGCGTGCCATCCTCGCGTTCCGCTTCGTCGAAGAGCTCGAGTTCAATCAGATTGCGGAGATCCTCGATCTCGGGCTGTCGGCAACGAAAATGCGCTATTACCGCGCCATCGAGCGAATGAAGTCGCAGCTCGAACCACCCTCCGAGGATTGACGCGGGCAAGAGCTTGTTGAAGGATTCGCCGTGACCGAAACCCATCCAAGAACAGCAGGCACCGCGGCCAACCACCGCGGCATCCAATCCACCGGGAAATATTCATGCGCTCTGCTCTGACTCTGTGCTTCATCTTGCTGGCACCCATCGTCAACGCGACGGAACTGGAGGCGACGCTGTTCGGCGCGCTCGAGTCGGCGTTGGATCGGGCCAAGCAGGAACAACTCGACGTACTCACGCCCAACGCATGGAACGACGCGATTGCCGCGCACGCACGCGCGCGCACGAACTTCGAACGCAGTCGGTCGCTCGAGACGATTCGCCGCTACATCGGCGACGCGGAGCGCGCGCTCGCCGCTGCCAATGCCGCGGCGCCACTCGCGAAGCTGACGCTCCAGAAGGAAATGGCAGCCCGTGCCGATGCACTGTCGGCCAACGCCAACAGGCTCGCCCCGAGAACTTGGCAGAAGGCCGAGGATCAGCTGCGAAAGGCCGCGACCACTCTCGAAGGGGGACGCTCGAACCGCGCCCAGAAGCAGGGCGCCGAGGCGCTCGACCTGTTTCGTGCCGCGGAACTCGAGGCGATCAAGGGCGCCATCCTCATCGATGCACGTGGGCTACTCGATCGCGCCGATCAGGACAAGGTGGAACGCTACGCACCGCGGTCGTTGGCCGCCGCTCGCGAGTCGCTGGCTGCCGCGGAGAAGTCGCTCGCCGAGGACCGCTACGATACGGACAAGCCGCGCCTGCTGGCGCGCCTCGCCCGTGAGCAAGCGAGCCACGCGCTGTACCTCACGGCCGTGATCAAGGCCGTCGAAGACGGGGACACGGCACTCGAACAGGTGCTGCTCGACGCCGAGAAACCCGTGTTACGCATCGCCGATGCACTCGACATCACCCCCGATACGTCCAACGGTGTCGCATCGACCGCCGATGCAATCGTTGCCGAAGCGAAGAACGCGCGCAAACGCGAGGCCGATCTGAGACTCGCCGTATCGGAACGCGACGAACGCATTGCGTCACTCGAGACCACGCTCGGCGGCGTATCGCAGGAAACCATGGCGCTCAATTCGCTGCTTGCCGAACAGGAGGCACGGCGTCAGCAACTCGAACAGGTCGAGCGCCTGTTCGACGAGGGCGAGGCCGAAGTCCTGCGCACCGCAAACCAAGTGGTGTTGCGGCTCGTCGGTTTGAGCTTCGACAGCGGCTCGGCGGTGATCCGCCCCGACCACTTCACGCTCTTGACCAAGGTTCAGCAGGCCATGCGGGTCTACGAAGGTTCCGCATTCACCGTCGAGGGTCATACCGACTCGTTCGGTGGCGACGAACTCAACTACGACCTGTCGCAACGTCGCGCCGAGGCCGTGCGGGCCTACCTGATCGCCAACACGGGGCTCGCCGACTACCGCATATCCGCTGTCGGGTTCGGCGAAACACGGCCCATCGCGAACAACGAGACCGTCGAGGGTCGAACTCGCAACCGCCGCATCGACCTCGTGATTCTGCGCAACTGATGCGTACCCTGGGTTACACCGCCGGCCGCCTGCTGACCATTTCGTTGCTGGCGCTCGGCGGCTGTGGCGGCGAAGCCGAACGCGTCGATGCGGTTTCCGTCGAAGCGCCATCGCCTGTCAGCAACATCGCGCCATCCGACGCAGAAGACCCGCGGTGCCGGCTCGCGACGGTCGACTCGGTGCCCACTGGTGAGTGTCCCGAGCAGGGCGATGGCGATCACGACGGAGTGGACGACGGCACGGACTTGTGCCCCGACACCACACCGGGAATCGAGGTGGATTCCTCGGGCTGTGCGCTGGCGGTGAAGCCAGCGGACCCGGGCGCGCTGTGACCCGATGGACATCACGCTAACCGCGCTCGGGTTTCTCATCGGATCGATCCTCACGGGCTATGCGCTGCGATTCCTGATTCGGCTCGCCGGATCGCGCTGGCACCGCTTCGGTACCGAAGCCTCCCGCACGATGTCGAACATCGCGTTCTGGGGCATGTTGATCGTCGGTCTCGTCCTGGCCGTACAGGTGCTCGCAGCACCCAAGGTCGGCGATGCGCTCGCGAGTATCGTGAGTTTTGCGCCGGCGCTTCTGGCGGCCCTCGCCGTGCTCGTGCTCGGTCACCTCGTCGGTGTTGCCTCGCGCGATGTCGCCGGTCGCAGCGCCAAGGCGGTGAGCGGGCTCTACGAGCCGCTGGTGCGGCGCACGACCTACGCATCGGTCATGTTCATCGCGGCGGTGATCTCGCTCGGGTTGATTGGTATCGACGTCGGCTGGATCCTGAATGCGCTGGTCGCAATCGTCGTCGTGCTCGTCGCGAGCCTCGGGATCGCGATATCGATCGGCAGCATCGGCTACGTGCAGGACCTGATCGCCATTCGCCGAATTCAGAACCTGATCGAACCGGGAATGCGCATCAAGGTCGGCGACGTAGAAGGTCGCGTGGTACAGATCCGGGATGCCGACATGGTGCTGGAGAACGACGAAGGTGTCGTGCACCTGCCGGGACGATACCTGGGCGATCGCCCGATCAAAGTCGATACCGAGGCCACGTGACCACGCCCGCGCACAACGCCCTCGATACTGCGCTGCTCCGCGCATGGCTTCGAGCGGAGCCTCACGTCTGTGCCGACGCACTGCCCCGCCTGGCGGCCGATGACCGCGAGAACTTCCTCAACGCCCTCGATCCAGAGGAGCTCGAGCGAATGTCCAAGCATGCTCCCGTGTGGTGGCTTGCCACGATGATCTCGGAGTATCCCGACCTCGAGTGGCCCCGCGCGATCGGCGGTGCCGGCGCGCATCCAAACGTCATACACACGCTGCGCGTATTGCCCGGTTCGGTGAAGGACAATCTGCTCGCCAAGGTGGCGCCGCGTCCCAGGGCCCGGATCAATCGCGCCCTGGTGTTGCCCATGGATCGCGTGTGGAGCGTGCTCGACGAACACGTGCGCGCGTGTCACGCCGAAGAGCTGGCCGAGAGCGTGGTCGAGCGTGCACTGGCCGACCCGTCGAACGACGATCCCTGGGTCTACATCACCAACGTCGACGACCGCTACGTCGGGCAGCTGCCGCTGGTGAATCTGACCCGGGCAAATCCCGGTACACGCGTGCACGACATCCCCTTTGTCGAGCGTCCGCGCATCTCCGCGACACTGCTGCTGCCCGATGCCCTGCGACGGGCCGACTGGCAGAACTACGACAGCCTGCCCGCACAAGACGAGCAGGGCCGCTTCGCCGGCGTGCTGCGTCTGGGATCGCTGGCACGGGCTCTCGGCATCGACGACACCGGTCCCGCCGCCCGCCCCTTCAACCTCATATCCGCGCTGTTGACCTTGTGGACACAGCTGCTCGTGACCCTCGTCAGTCGCACCGGACGCATGTCGTGAGCGGCGTTCCTACCAATCCCATCGATCAGCTCCTGACCGACTCGCCCGGCATCGCTGCGGCAGCGCTGAGCCGTTGGCATCGCGACGACATAGCGACATGGCTCGACGCGGCGCCCGTTGCGCGGGCGGTTCGCGCCATCAAGCTGTTGGATGCGCGCACCGCATCGGATCTGCTGACGCGCACGGAGCCCGTCCGGCGCGCGGAACTGATCGCGATGATGGAGCCCGGCGACATGTTCCGCTGCATCCGTGCCCTCCACGAGGACGATCGCGAGGAACTCGTCGAGTCGCTGCCGGCCGGCGTGCGCCGCGAAGTGGAGCGCGTATTGTCCGTGCCCGAGGACTGTGCTGTTGCGCTGATGGAGATTCAGGCGCTGCGGGTGAGCCGACAATCACGTGTCGCCGAGGTGATCACCCGCGCTCAGCACTCCGCTGCGAGACTCGCACGCACGATCTACGTGGTCGACGACGACGATACGCTCGCGGGCATGGTCGATCTGCAGCTGCTCCTGTCGTCACCTCAGGACGCGAACGTCGGGCAGGTGATGCGTCCAGTGCGGTTTCAGATCGGTGAGCTGACCAGCAGAGAGGACATTGCGGCGCAGATCGGCCAGTACAACCAGAACACCCTGCCCGTGGTCGACAACGTAAACCGCTTCATAGGCATCATTCGCAGCGAGAACCTGTTCGACGCAGTCGAAGAAGACGCCCTGAAGGACATGCAGACGATGGTGGGTGCGGGCAAGGACGAGCGCGCCCTGTCGAGCGTGTGGTTCTCCGTCCGCAAGCGCCATCCCTGGCTCCAGATCAATCTCTTGACCGCATTCCTGGCCGCATCGGTGGTGGGTCTCTTCGAGTCGACGATTGCGCAGTTCACCGCGCTGGCGGTGCTGCTGCCGGTGGTCGCCGGTCAGTCCGGCAATTCGGGCGCCCAGGCCCTCGCGGTGACCATGCGTGGGCTCGCGCTGCGGGAGATCGGCATCAACGGCTGGCAACGCGTACTGCGCAAGGAAGCCTTCGCCGGCCTCACCAACGGCGTCGGGATCGCCGCCGTGACCGCGCTCGGGGTCTACCTGTGGAGCGACTCGGTCGGACTCGCCCTCGTCATCACCATCGCGATGGTGAGCTCCATGACGATCGCCGGGATCTTCGGCGCGCTCATTCCGATCACGCTGGTGCGCCTCGGCCAGGATCCAGCCACGTCATCGAGCATCGTGTTGACGACGGTTACGGATGTGGCGGGGTTCTTCTCTTTTCTCGGTGTCGCGACGCTGCTGAGCTTTCTGCTGTAGGAGCAATCCCTGGAGGGTGTTGCTAAAGTCCGACCGAAGCCTGTGGGAGCGGGGGCTCGCCCGCAAGCGGCCGAGCGCCTTGCCCGCGAACAACTTGTTGATTCCTTTGAATCCGTTCGCGCCCAAGAAGGGTGTCGTCAAAGCCAGATCGGAGTTGTAGCAGCGAGCCTTGAGCGAGCAACGCTCGCGATTCCCGTGCTCGCGATTGTCTTTCTGGAATCTAAGGATTATCGCGACCGAGGGTCGCTCCTACAGGACCTTCGATGACTTTTGCGACACCCTCCAAGGGCGTTCCCACAGACGCTCGATCATAGGTTGTGGGAGCGGGCTCGCCCGCGAACAACTCGTTGATTCCTTTGAATCCGTTCGCGCCCAAGGGCGCTCCCACAGTGACTCCGACGGCTTTTGCGACACCCTGCAAATCCAGTCCGCTAGTCGCCGATACCCTTCAGCAGCCGTCCCAGCAGATCCGCGCCCGTGATGATCCGGCGCTCGTCGGTCCAGACGAGTACCACATCGTTCTCGAGCACACCGTCGTCCGGGCTGCGGCTGGCCGCTTTCAGTTTGAAGATGATCGAACCGAGGCTCTGCCCGGCATCCCGGATCACGATCGGTCGGTGACAGTAGTCGTAGATGTTCGTCCCCTGATCGGACAACAGCGCCGATCTCAGAAACCCATCGGCATCCAGCACGAGTCGCGGCTCGCCTTCGTGGTTGGCGAGAATGACCCAGCTCTTCTTCGATGCATGTACCTGTTTCAGGAATGGGTCGTCGACCGAGCGGGTGAACAGGGGAATCCTTGGCAGATCGACGTCCACGGGGAGCTTGATGATGCTGTCCGGATCGACCAGCTCGCCCTCCTCCATGGCACTCAGATCGTCGATGTCGAGGAAGTTCATGGCGCCGATGCCTTCGACGTGATCGACGTCGGTCGTCTCTTCTTCGATATGTCGCGAGAGCATGTCGCGCAGCGCGTGTTCCCGCAGAAACTGTGCGCTCTCCGCACCAAGCCACGCATCCAACGCCTTGGCGGACGGCTTCGCCACCGGGTACAGGAGAATCTGATAGAAACGCAGCACTGGTGCCAGCAGAGACGCCATGCGCAGCGGATTCCTCGAAAAGTAGGCCTGCGGCGCGATCTCGCCGACCAGCGTGATGAGGACCGTCGAGAACAGGAATGCCGAGACGCCGAGCAGTACGGAGTTCGACAAGAGTGTCAGCAGCACATTGATGCCGACATTGCCCCAGAGGATCGTCGTCAGCAGGAAGTTCGAATCGCGCCGCATCCGCAACACGCGCGCGGCCTTCTCGTCGGTGCGCGCCTCCACCTCCAGGCGCAGGCGGCTGACGCCGAAGAAAGCGAGGTTGAGGCCGGAGAACATCGCAGATTGCGAAATGCAAAACGCGATGCCGACCCATGTGGTCAGATCCTGCACGAGCGATCTCGGAAGTTGGGTGGGGGAAGTCTAGGGGAGAAAGCACATCGCCGGGTCGTGACGTACGACCCGGCGACGCGCGATCGATCAATGGTCGTGATCGTGATGATCGTGCCCTGCGCCCTTCTTGGGTTTCTCGGGCGCATCGGAGACCAGGGCCTCCGTGGTGATCATCAGACTCGCGACGCTTGCCGCATTCTGCAACGCCAGTCGTGTGACCTTGGCGGGGTCGAGGATGCCCATCTCGATCATGTCGCCGTACTCCTCGGTCTGGGCGTTCCAGCCGAAGTTGCCCTTGCCCTCCTTGATCTTGGCGAGTACCACCGAGGGCTCCCCTCCGGAGTTCGCGACGATCTGGCGCAGCGGCTCCTCCATCGCGCGCTTCGCGATGCTGATGCCGACGTCCTGGTCGTGGTTCTCGCCCTTGACCTTGACGTTCAGCAGCGCCCGCACCAGCGCGACCCCGCCGCCGGGCACGATG
>JBFKCZ010000063.1:0-9387 GCA_041620035.1 Pseudomonadales bacterium | reverse complement strand
TTCTCGCTCATTTTCTGTTGCATGAGCACCACGCTCACGCACATGGTGCCGCGTCTCACCGACATGGGTCATCCGCTGCCGGTGGCCTCCCTGGTGATGTCGCTGTGCGCCGGGCTGGGTGTGGCGGGAAAGCTCAGCTTCGGATGGCTGTCGGACCGGCTGCCCGTACGGCGCGTCGTGCTCGTGGTCATCGCCGTGCAGTTCATCGGTCAGCTCATCATGTATCTGTCGTCGGAGCTCGCCCTGTTCGCGCTGGGTGCGGCGCTGTTCGGCTATGGTGTGGGCGGGGTCGTACCCCTGCACGGCTCGACCGTGGGTAAGACCTTCGGTTCGGAGCGCTTCGGCGCGGTACTCGGACTCATGCGGCCCGCGATGTTTCCGATCCAGATTCTGGGTGTGCCATTTGCCGGATGGGTCTTCGATACAACCGGGTCGTACGTGCTCGCCTTTCAGATTCTGTTCGTGCTGTACGTGATTTCGGCGCTGGCGATTCGCTTCTATCGGGCGCCGGCTGTGCCGACCTGATGGCTTCAGCCCAGCTTCGGCCCGCCCCACCGCTCGCGTACCGCGAACTCATCGACCGGCTTGCGTTTGAGTTTCGTCAGCTGCTTGACGGGCTTGCCGATGGGAATCATCGCCGCGAAGGCCATCTGCGGAGGCACGCCCAGCAGCTTCTGCAGGTCGGCTTCCTTCGCGGCGATGAACGTGGTGAGCGTGCCGCCGTAACCTTCGTTGCGTGCGGCAAGCAGGATGTTCCAGACGAAGGGATACACCGAACCGCCGGAGATCACGCCGACTCGCGCGAGATCGCGATCGAACGAGGCGACAACGGCCAGATCGACGAAGACGAACAGCACGACTGGCGCATGGGTGAGCTGACGGATCATCGCCTCCGGTGCGGGTGCCGCGGCGATCTGGGCTTCGGTCAGGCGCGTGGCATTGACCGTGTTCCAGGGTGACTCACCTGCTTGAACCTGAGCCACGTAACGCCTGAGTGTGGGGGTGATGAGCGGCACGAGCGCTTCCCGAGTCGCCGCCTCTCGCACCACGATCACCTTCCAGCCCTGCCGGTTGCCGCCGCTCGGTGCGAAGCGGGCATTGTCGAGAATGCGGCGCAGAACGGCATCCGGCACCGGGGCGTCGGTGAATTCCCGTGCGGCGAAGGTGGTTCGCATGACATCGTAGAGTTCCATGAATGCTCCGGAAATGAGTCGTTGGTTCGAAACGATACATGGGTAAGATAAGTCGAAGCGCAACGGAACAGGTACTGGATATGAACAAAGTAGAAGGCTTGCATCACCTCGCGGTCGCCACGGGCAACATGAAGGCGCAGATCGAATTTTTCACCGACAAGCTCGGCATGGAGCTCGTGGCGCTCTACTGGATGCACGGCGTGCCCAACACCTGGCACGGCTTTCTGCGCATGAACGACGAAAGCTGCATCGCATTCGTGCAGAACCCCGAGATCGGCAAGATCAAAGGCACGCTCGGGGTGACACACGCCGGCAATCCGGGTGCGAATTGCGCCGGCGGCACCATGCAGCACCTGGCATTCAGGGTGAAGAACGACAAAGAGCTGCATGCGCTGCGCGATCGTCTCCGTTCGAAGGGCGTGCCCGTGCTTGGCCCGCTCGATCACGGTATGTGCAAATCCATCTACTTCGCCGGCCCCGAGAACCTGTCACTCGAGTTCTCGTACTCGGATGAGCCGATCAACGCCGAAGCCTGGATCGACCCCGAAGTGGTGAAGCTCGCGGGTATCAATGCCCAGGAGCTGGCGCGGTTCAAGAAGCCGGCCGACTACAAGGATGAGGGCGGCAGGGTCAAACAGCCCGGCCTCGATGCGCCCGGCCCGCACATGACGAACTATCCGAAGGGCGGGTACGAAGCGATGATCACCTTGTCCGACGAGAAGGTGCTTGCGATGAGCGAGAACGAGCCACCCGTGAAGGTGGCCTGATCGAGTCCTAGGACTTCGCGCGGGTCGACAGCCGCACGATGGGCCGGTGCGGCTTGCGACGCGCGACCTCGCGAAATCCCGCGGCGTCGTACATCGATTTCGCGCCGAACCACATGGCGTCGTCGCGCGCCCGTCCCGGCTTGTCGACGGGATAGGCCTCGATGAGCCTCGCGCGGTTGCGTTTCGCGAATGCGATTGCACCGTCGAGCAGCGCCCGTGCCACACCCTTGCCACGCTCGTCACCCGGTACCACGAAGCAGATGATCGACCACACCGGCGTGTCGTCTACCGGCTTCATCACGGGCGAGCGTTGCAGCTTTTCGTAATCCGCGCGCGGCCCGAGCGATACCCAGCCCACGGGCTGTTTGCCGCGATAGGCGATGAGCCCCGGGGTTTCACCGGCATCGACGAGGGCGCGCAGCTCGGCGCGATTCGCTTGCGACCGTGTTGTTCCCGCAGGCAGCTTGGGTGGTGATCCGCTGCGCCGGTAGTGCATGCACCAGCAGCCGCGCGCTATGGAACAGCCTCTTGCCTTGAAGATCGTTTCGAGATCGTTCCAGCGCGCGGGGGTCACCGGGCGGATCGTGAGTTTCGAATCGGTCATGACGTGCCTCCGAGTCGATAGGCGAATTCGATGCAGTATCGGGTGAACGCGTGCGTGGCGGCGATTTCATCGGGATCTGCCGGTATCGCGGCCGTTGCGTCGTCACCCTTCTTGAGCGCCATGGCGCGGCTGATCAAAGCCTGCCACGTGGGGTCCAATGTGTCGCGCGCCCAGGTCATGGCGACCTTCTTCGAGGTCACCTCGCCCGTCTCGAGCGTGTGAAGGATGCGGCAGCTGAGCCCTACCCAGAAGGCCTGCCACGCCACCATCGGCATCGGCATGCCGGTTGCGACGTAGCGATCCATAGTGGCGCGCACCTCCGCCTTCAACGCCGCCGGTGCGACCGGATCGATCAGTTCGCGCGGCGGCGGCCCTGCTAGGGTGACGCCTCGTTCGCGCAGACACCAGCGCACCACTTGCGAGTTGTCGTGCTCGGAACGTACGAGCCTGTCGGAACCATGATCGAGATACCAGAACGGGTAGGCGAGCGGCGGGCTGCCCGACATTCCTGGATCAGCCCAGTCGTCGCTGCGTGGTTCGCCCGGTGGATCACGCGGATCGGTGGTCCAACGACGCAGTATGGCCGCGGGCGCATAGCTGCCTTCGAGGGCCGTGCGCCAGTAGGGCTGCGGCAACTCGTGAATCGACGCGTGCAGATCCTGCAGGCGCTCGAGTTCGATCGGCGAGAGATCGCGCTCGATGACGACCATGAAGTCGCAGTCGCTGTACTCGCTGAAGTCGCCGACACCGAACGAACCCTGCAGATAGAGCCCGATGAAGTTGCTTCCTAGTGCGCTCGTCACGCCATCCAGCAGATGCGACAGCACCGCGTTCAGCTCCGGAAACGGTGTTTGTGGACCGCGATCCATCGACCTTCGGCGTTTCGGTGAATTAAGGGGATGAAACCGGTACGCACGGACGTGGTCAACCGGCGACACAGTGCGGCCCGGCCTGGCATGCTTGCCCAAACGGATTGGGGAGTTCATGCGATGGATATGGGCATCTGTGTCGCTTCACACATCGGCGACATCGATTACGTGGTCCGCGCCGAGGCGCTCGGCTATTCCCACGCGTGGCTCGCCGACAGTCAGATGCTGTGGTCCGACTGCTACGCAACCCTTGCGCTCGCGGCGACACGAACCTCCACTATCAGCCTTGGCACCGGTGTTGCCGTGACGGGCACGCGGCCTGCCCCGGTGAATGCGGCGGCGATCGCCACGATCAATGCGATTGCGCCGGGAAGAACGTTCTTCGGCGTAGGCGCCGGCAACACGGCGATGCGCGTCATGGGCCTGCCGCCACATCGCATCCGGGAGTACGATCAATACTTGGGTGAGATGCGCGCGCTGCTTCGTGGCGAGGAAGCGGTGCATCGCGGCAAACCCATCAGGCACATCATGCCCGACCGCGGCTTCGTCAACTTCGAAGACCCGATTCCCCTGTACGTGTCGGGCTTCGGTCCGCAGTCGCTCGGTCTCGCCGGCAAGCACGGTGACGGCGCAGTGATCGCGATCGCCGCCAATCCCGCTGCCACGGCGAGCGTGTGGCACATGATCGAAGAAGGGGCCCGCGCCGCAGGCCGTGAGCTCGATCGCAGCACCTTCTACACCACCGCGCTCACCACGATCGTGGTGCTCGACGAGGGCGAAAAACCCGACTCAGAACGGGTCAAGCGTGAGTGCGGCGCCATGGCCATGGCCGCAGTGCACTACCACTACGATCAGTTCCGCAACTTCGGGCATCAGCCGCCCGCCTACCTGCGCGATCTGTGGGACGACTATCGGGCGATGATCGAGTCCTATCCCGAGGAGCGCCGTCACCAACGCATCCACGGCGGCCACAACTGCTGGGTGCTCGAAGAGGAAGAGCGGTTCCTCACGGAAGCCGTGCTGCGCGCGGGCAGCATGATCGGCACGCGAGATGAGCTGCTTGCGCAGTTGCGCGGCCTGCATGCCGCCGGCCTCGATCAGCTGATGATCCTGCCGAACTTCGACACACGCTTCGACGTGCTGGAGCGGGTGGGCCGCGACCTGGTGGGGCAGATCGCTTGACGCGATGAGAAGGGCAGATCGAAGCAGTTGTGGGAGCGCCCTTGGGCGCGAACAGACTCAAGGGAATCGATAGGTTATTCGCGGGCAAGCCCGCTCCCACAAGGACTCTCGAACCGCTACCGCAGTTCCATGCCCTCCAGCGTGCCGCGCTCCCGCCATTCCGCAAGCAACGCGTTGAACGCGTTGATACCCGGTGCATACGGCGAGTTCTGCATGTTCCCGCCGGTGCCCTTGCCCTCGCGGTTGTAGTAGCCGGGTGTGCATTGCTCGAGAAAGGCGGTGGCGCCCGTGCCTGCGAGGGCGACGATCTGCTTGACCCACTCGTCTTCCGCGGCGGCGGTCACTTCGACCGTTCGCTTTCCGCGCTTCTTCACTTCGTCGATGATGTAGGCCACGTGCACAGCCTGATCGTCGAACATCGCCGTCATGTTCGGCGACAGTCCGTTCTGATTGATGCCAATCGTGAACCAGTTGGGAAAGCCGTGACTGCTCAAGCCGTGCAACGTTCTGAATCCGTCGGCCCAGTGATCATATAGCGACTGACCATCGCGACCGACTGTGTCGAAATCGACCCGGCGATGGGCCGATGTGGTGATCTCGAAGCCGGTGGCGTAGATGATGCAGTCGACTTCGTAGGCCTTGCCATTCGCGACGACCGCATTCTCGGTGATTCGTTCGACACCTTTGGCATCCGACACATCCACGAGGTGCACGTTCGGACGATTGAACGTGTCGAGGTATTCGTCGTTGAACGTGGGCCGCTTGCAGAACTGTCGGTACCAGGGTTTCAGGCTTTCCGCGGCATCCGGTTTGGCCACGGTTTCGTCCACGCGCGCGCGGATCTCGTTCATCTTCTGGAAGTCCGCAATCTCCGATCGCAGCATGATCTCTTCCATGTCGAGATCGCCCACGTCCTGACGCCGATTCATCAGCGAGATGCCGATGCGACGCGCGATGTCGGTCCACCCGTCTGCGACCAGATCTTCGGTGAAGTTCTGACCAGCCAGCACGGCAGCGAAGTTCTCGCGCCGCTCGCGCTGCCATCCTGGTTGCAGGTCCTTGTACCAGCTCGTATCGGTCGGTCGATTGCCGCGCAGGTCGACCGATGAGGGTGTGCGCTGGAAGACGTACAGCTGCTTGGCGAACTGACCGAGGAACGGTACGCACTGAATCGCGGTGGCACCGGTGCCGATGATCGCCACGCGCTTGTCAGAGAGCTTGGTGAGGCCACCGGTGTGATCACCGCCGGTGTAGTCGTAGTCCCACCGTGAGGTATGGAAGGTATGCCCCTTGAAGTCGCCGATGCCGGGTATGGCGGGCAGCTTGGGGCGATTGGCCGGCCCGGTCGCCTGAATCAGGAACTGGGCGCGGATGTTGTCGTTGCGGTGCGTGGAGATCTGCCAGCGGCCTTCCTCTTCCAGCCACTTCACCTCTGTGACTCGGGTCTGGAAGATGGTGCTGTCGTAGAGATCGAAGTACTTACCCACGCGCTGGGTGTGCTGATAGATCTCCGGTGCGTAGGAGTACTTCTCCTTGGGCATGTAGCCTGTTTCTTCGAGCAGCGGGAGATAGCAGTAAGACTCGATGTCGCACTGCGCGCCTGGATAGCGGTTCCAGTACCAGGTGCCGCCAAAGTCGCCGCCGGCTTCGATCACGCGGAAGTTCGTAATGCCGCGTTCCTTGAGTCGCGCCGCCGCCATCAGGCCACTGAACCCACCGCCGATCACGACGACATCGATGTCGAGGTCGAGGGGTGCGCGCTCGTAGCCGGGGTCCACATAGGGATCGTCGGTGGCGTAGTGAGCGAACTCGGCGGCCGCTTCGAGGTACTGGTTTTCGCCGTCTTCGCGGATGCGTTTGTTGCGTTCGAGGCGGTACTTCTCGCGCAATGCGCCGGGGTCGAAGTCGAGATCGGGAAACAGGTTGTGCAGGCGTTCGCGTTCTGTCGTCATGTTGCGTTCCGTTCGAATGCAGAAAAGTCCATAACCCCGGATGATTACGTGCCAGCCCCGACTGATCAAGAGCAGGAAGAAGTGGATAATGCGTAACTCCAAGGGGGAGAGCGCAGATGTCCGACGACGCTCGCACACCACAGCCCATCTCGGTGGAGACGCTTCGGGAGAAGTACTGCGTCCACGGTGAGTCGACGGCCGGGGACGTTCAACGTCGTGTGGCCCGCGCGCTGGCCGCGGTAGAAAAGGATGCTGCCGCCTGGGAAGCGCGCTTCTTCGATGCGCAGCAGCTGGGCCTGATCATGGGCGGTCGCATCAATGCCGCAGCGGGCACCGGGCGCGACTCCACGTGGATCAACTGCTTTGTCGAACCGATCGGAGACGCAATCTCCCACAGCGATGCCGAAGGCAATCCCGGCATCTACGTCGCGCTGCTGGAAGCCACCGAGACGATGCGGCGCGGCGGCGGAGTCGGCTACGACTTCTCGCGCTTGCGGCCGCACGGCGCGTACGTGCGCACGACGCAGTCGGAGGCGAGCGGACCGGTTTCCTACATGCGGGTGTTCGATCGCTCCTGTGAAACGGTGGAGTCCGCCGGCACGCGCCGTGGTGCGCAGATGGCGGTGTTGCGCATCGATCATCCCGACATCCTCGAGTTCGTTCATGCCAAGCGCACGCCGGGAGAGCTCACCAACTTCAACATGAGCGTCGCCGTCACCGATGACTTCATGGATCGGCTGTCAGCCGACGAGGAGTTCGAGCTCGTGCACCGCGCGAAGCCCGGTGCGCGACTCGAAGCGGCCGCGGCCAAGCCACGCGCGGATGGATTGTGGGTGTATCGGCGGGTCAGGGCGCGTGAACTGTGGGACGCCATCATGGCGTCCACCTACGACCACGGCGAGCCGGGCATCATCTTCATCGACCGGGTGAACCTCGACAACAACCTCGGTTACTGCGAACGCATCGAAGCCACCAATCCCTGCGCCGAGCAGCCGCTGCCGTCGTACGGATGTTGCTGCCTGGGCAGCATCGACCTTACGCGTTGCGTTCGCGATCCGTTCACGCCCGCATCGCAGTTCGACTTCGCCGTGCTTGCGCAACTTGCCGGCATTGGGGTGCGCATGCTCGACAACGTACTCGACGCAACGCCATGGCCGCTCTCGCAGCAACGCGACGAAGCCCATGCCAAGCGCCGCATCGGGCTCGGATTCCTCGGCCTCGGCAACGTGCTGGTGATGCTGGGTGTCCGCTACGACAGCGAGGCGGGCCGGCAGATGGCCGCGCGCATCGCAACGACGTTACGGGATGCGGCCTATCACGCATCCGTGGATCTGGCGGTGGAGAAGGGCGCCTTTCCCTGCTTCGATGCGCGTTACCTCGAATCGGGGTTCGCGCGGCGCCTGCCCGATGACCTGCGCAGTCGCATCGCCGCGCACGGCATTCGCAACAGCCACCTCATCTCGATCGCGCCGACCGGCACCATCAGCCTCGCCTTCGCCGACAACGCGAGTAACGGCATCGAGCCGGCATTTTCCTGGCAATACACGCGCAAGAAACGCAACGCCGAGGGCGGCTTCGAGTCGTTTCCTGTTGAGGATCATGCGTATCGCCAGTACCGCGCGTTGCACGGTGACGGTGCGCTGCCCGAAGCGTTCGTCACGGCACTCGACATATCGGCGCTCGATCACGCACGCATGGTGGCGGCCGTGCAGCCATTCGTCGACTCGGGCATCTCGAAGACCGTGAACATACCTGCCGATTATCCGTTCGACGACTTCCGCGATCTGTACCGCATGGCATGGGAAATGAACGCCAAGTCTTTGGCGACGTTCCGGCCGAATGCCATTACCGGAGAGATTCTGACGGCCGAGCCAACGCGCGCGTCCACTGCGCCGGCAGGCGAGCGGCGCATCGAGATCGATGCACCGTCGACCACCGCGCTGAGTTCGTTGCGGTGGCCGCGACGGCCGATCTTCTTGGACGGCAACCCCGCGCACTGCTACATGGTGAAGCATCCGCACGGCCGCAAGTTCGCGTTGTTCGTAGGTCATTTCGAAGAAAACGGGGCGGCCAACCCGTTCGAAGTGTGGGTGAACGGCATCGAACAGCCGCGTGGTCTCAATGCGCTGGCGATCAATCTGAGCTACGACATGTACGCGCGCGATCGGGGTTGGCTCGCGCACAAGCTCGATGTGCTGAACGAGTGCGTTGCCGACGATGAGGGCTTCGATCTGCCGATGCCACCGGATGGCAAGCCGCGGCATGCACCGAGCCTCGTGGCGGCGATGGCCATGCTCATTCAGTACCGCTGCCGGCAGCTCGGCGCTTTCGACGACATCGACGAAACGCCCGTGCTCGATGCGCTCATGAGCCGCCAGGAGCCGCGCACCGGCGCCGGCGGCACGCTGTCGTGGACCGTGGACGTCGTCAATCCTGCGACCGGTGACGACTTCGTGCTGGGATTGAAGGAGCTCGTGATGAAGCTCGGCGACACCACGCAACGGCGTCCCTACGCGATGTGGCTGTCGGGCACTTATCCCAAGTCGCTCGATGGACTCGCACGCGCTCTCTCACTCGACATGCGGGTAATCGATCCGGCATGGATCGCCAAGAAGCTGCGCGAACTGCTGACCTATGCCGAGCCCAAGGGTGACTTTTTCGCGCCGGTTCCCGATACGAACCGAAAGCAGGTCTATCCCAGCACCATTGCCTATATGGCGACACTCGTGATTCACCGCTATGCGCAGCTCGGCATCCTCGATGATTCGGGATTTCCGGTTGCACCGATGGGCCTCATCAGCGATCCGCTCGCCGTTCCGA
>JBFKCZ010000062.1:0-9635 GCA_041620035.1 Pseudomonadales bacterium | reverse complement strand
TCGGCATCGGCGACCTCGCGCGCACCATGAGCCGCGTGACTTTCAATCCCGGTGGCCTGGTGGCCGTGTGGGCCGAAGAGAACACCCGCGCGAGCATCTTTGCCGCGCTCGCACGCCGCGAGGTGTATGCCACCAGCGGGCCGCGCATCAAGCTGCGCATCACCGCATCCGATGCACCGCAGTCGTGTGATGCGTCGAATGTCCGGAATGCAACCGTGATGGGCGCAACGCTGCCGAGCGATCGCAAGCAGGTTCATTTCAAAGTCGAGGCGCTCTACGACCAGACGCCACTGCAGAGGATCGAGATCATCAAGGGCGCTACCCGTGGCGCCGACACCACCGAGTCCATCGTGACCCTCCTCGATGACGCGCGCGGCCGCTTGAACGCGTGCGCGACCTGGTCCGATGGTGCATTCGACCCATCGGAACACGCCTTCTGGTATGCGCGCGTGCTCGAAGTGCCGACGCCGCGCTGGAGCGCGCAGGTCTGTCGCGAAGCAGGCCGATGCGCCGAGTTCGAAGGCGCAGAACATACGATTCAGGAGCGCGCCTGGACCTCGCCGATCTGGTTCGCACCGCGCTGAATCGGCCGGCCAACGCGACCCGCCCGCCGGTGTGAGAGAATCCGCCGTCGGCACTGGGGCGGGTCATGCCGTCAGAAACGTCCCTCAAGTATCGGGTCCCGGCGTACAGCGGCGATGAACCGTATGCGTTCGTCAGCTACGCGCACGAGGATGCGGAGGCCGTGTTCGCGGACCTCGCGATGCTCACCGAGCAGCGCGTGCGCGTGTACTACGATGAGGGCATTCACCCCGGCCACCGCTGGCACGACGAACTCGCGAAGGCGATCGAGCGATGTGCAGTGTTCGTGCTGTTCGTCACGGCGCGGTCGATCGCCTCGAGCAACTGCCAACGCGAACTCTCGTTCGCACTCGACATCGACAAGCCGGTCGTTGCGGTTCATCTCGAAGAGACCAGCCTGCCATCCGGGGTGCGACTCGCGATCGGCGATCGGCAGGCGATCCTTCGTTGGCGATTCGACGATGTGCGCTATCGGGAACGCCTGATCGCAGCCATTCGAGAACACCTCGGCGCAGCCAGCGAAACGGAAACAGCCGCCGCTGCGGTTGCGGTTGAGCCAGCGAAACCGCGAACGCTCGTCTGGATTGCTCTCGCAGTCCTCCTCGGCGGCGCGTTCGTATCGTACGAGGTTTGGCGAAGTCGGCAAGCACACGACGCCGAGCGGTCGGCTGCGATCGAAAAGGTCGAAGCGCTCGTGCACGAGGATCGCTACGGCGAGGCATTCACACTCGCACGTCAATGGGTGATGGAAGACGCGCGGAAAGAGGACGCCGCGCTGCAGGCACTGTGGGACCAGATCGTCACCCCCGGCACGCCGCTCGTGGCGGATTCCGGAGTGACTGTATCGTTCAAGGCGTATGACGACGGCAACGGCGCGTGGATCACCGCCGGGGTGAGCCCCATCGAAACACCGCTCGACCTGCCGCGCGACATCGTGCGACTGCGCCTCGAGAAGCGCGGCTATCGAACGGCGGAACTCGTGGTTGCCAACCCGGGCCCCAGCATTCGTACTGCGGAGGTCGTCCCGTTCATGCTGGTGCCCGGAGTCGCGCCGCTGCCGCTGGTCCTCGCCGAGGACGGCAAGCTCGACGACGACATGGTGTTCGTCCCCGCCACCGACATGCCGGTGTTCTTTGGTGGCTGGACTCCGAGCCTTCAGGGTGATCACCGGTTCGAAGTCCCGGCGTTCTCCATCTCGCGCTTCGAAGTCACCAACGCGGAGTTCAAGGAATTCGTCGACGCGGGTGGCTACACCGATCCGACGTTCTGGGAGGGACTGACCTATCGCGACGGCAGCCGCGCGCTCACGCGCGAAGAGGCGCGCGCACGCTTCGTCGACCGAACCGGACGGCCCGGCCCCGCCGACTGGGCGCTGAGTTCGTTCGGCAAGGGAGACGCCAACCTGCCGGTCGGCGGTGTGAGCTGGTACGAAGCGGTGGCGTATGCACGCTTCCGGCAGCTGTCGTTGCCGACCATCCATCACTGGGTGCGCGCGAGCTTCGGACCGTTCGAAGGCGTATTCGTGACTGCACCGATGGTGGCTGGTGCCAGCCACTTCCTCGCCAACGGACCAATCGAGGCGCACTCGCCGCTCGGGCTCGGCCCGTGGGGCACGTTCAACACGGCGGGCAACGTTCGCGAGTGGCTTTGGAATGCAGTCGGCGAGGAAATCGCCGCGGTCGGTGGTTCGTGGCGTGATTACTCGCAGACCTATCAACTCATGCAAGCCGCGCGGCCCATGGACCGGCTGCCTGAGCTGGGCTTCCGGCTGATGAAGAGCTTCGGCCCCGTAGACCCCCAGCTGCTCGCCCCGATCACGCTCCCCTTCGATCCCGAGTTCGCCCGACGCCAACCGGTTTCGGACGATGCGTTCGAGGCGATGCGATTCCAGTACTCGGCAGCGACGCGTACACCACTCAATGTGACCGTGGAGCGCGTGGAGGAATCCGACACATGGACCCTCGACGAGGTCGTGCTCTCCTTCGGCAAGAACGACTCGTTCACCCTCTACATTGCGCTGCCTCGCGGTACGCGGAAGAAATTCCAGCCGATTCTGTTCGGGCCGCCGGGAGATGCGTTCGCATTCGCACGCTCGAATCGTAACGTGGTCGACCAGCTGCTCACCGCGGACGTCATCGTCAACGGTGGCCGGGCGCTCATCATTCCGATCTGGGCTGGCACCTATCAACGTGTGCCCGACCCGACTCAGGACACGGCCGCCCGCGCGGAACTACTCCGCATGGCGCCAGTGCGCTGGCACGAAGACATGATGACGACGCTCGCCTACCTCGGTACGCGCGCCGACATGGATCTCGACCGAGTCGGCTTCGTGGGTATCAGTTCAGGGGCCTGGCTCGTAGCGCCACCGATCCTGGCCGTGGACGGGCGCGTGAAAGCGGCGGTGTTGATGGGCGCCGGCCTGTCGATGGGCAGGATCCACCCGATGGCTGACGCGGTGAACTACGCGCCACGAATCCACTGTCCGGTGCTCATGATCAACGGTCGCTACGACAACGTGTTCCCCTACGAACTCTCACAAGCGCGACTGTTCGACCTGCTCGGCTCGCCGCCCGACGCCAAGAAGCACATCCTCCATGACGTCGGCCACTTCGCATACCCGCGCAACCAGACGGCCAGGGAAGTATCCGACTGGTTCGACGCGCATCTCGGGCCAACCTAGATCTGGTTCGCACCGCGCTCAACCACCGCCGCTCCGTCGATCTCCACCCGCAAGGCCTGTTGCCGCACGTAGCTCCGGGATAGTCTCCGCGACGCACCCATCGCACGGGTGAACGATTTTGAGATAGGTTTCAACTCCGATTCGATGGGAGACAACGCATGAGCGGCAATAAGCCGGTTGCTGTGGTGATCGGCGCGACGTCCAAATGGCAAGCCGATGGCAGAAACACGCGGCTCGCACACGGTCGCGACGTGGACGACTCGGCCATGCCCGTGACGGCGCGCTGGGGTGTGGGCGGCGCCATCGCGCAGAAGTTCGCGCGCGAGGGCTATCACGTGGTGCTCACCACGCGACGGGCAACAAACGCGGCGGCGCTCGAAGCCGCCATTCGCGAACAGGGCGGTGATTGCACTACCGTCGAGCTCGATCTCGCTTCGGAGGCGTCGATCAACGCAGCGTTCGCGAAAATCAGCGCATCGCTCGCCGCACCCGACGCGGTCGTGTTGAACGCGGGCTATCTCGAGGGCCGCGACCTACCCCCCGACAAGGAGCTGCTCGAACACATCCCGGTAGAGATGTTCGACACCGCACAGCACATTGCGAGCCGCGGCCCATTCCTGGTCGCGAAGGCCGTGCTGCCGGCAATGCGTGCGCGCGGCCGTGGGTCCTTCCTCATCACCAACAATGCGGCATCGCTGCGCGGCCGCAAACGCATGACCGGGCAATCCCTCTACTACCCGCGCGTGATGATGCGTGCCCTCGCCCAGGTCCTCACGGAGGAGTACTCCGTTCACGGGATTCACGTTGCGAACGTGATCGTCGATGGGCTCATCGATTCGCCCGGCACGCGCGCGCTGCCGATCGCGCAGAAGCGCCCCGAGATCATCATGAATCCCGCCGCGATCGCCGACGCCTTCTACTACCTGCACACCCAGGACAAGTCGTGCTGGACGCATGAACTGCAGCTCACGCCCTATCCCACGAACCCGAGCTTCTGAGTCGACGCGCGCGGCGACGGCTCAGCTGCGTGCGACGATGAGGTGAATGCGGGTCCAGCCACCGGGCACGGTAGCTCCGTCGGGTTGCGAACGATGGGTGGCTCGCAACGAAACGCTGCCAGAACGCACCATCGCGGGGCATCCCCACCCTGTCTGACCGTCGTCCGATTGAAGTACGATGGCTGGGCTTTCGCCCGGTATCTGTCGAGGCCGCGCGGACGAGTGCGATGAGTAAAGGGGACCACGCCATGACAGATACCGCTGCCGTCGCTGCGCCCAACGTCGACGGCGACCGGCCGACGATTCGCGAAGTCTCGCCGGGCTATCGGCGCTATGCAGTATGGCTTCTGTTTCTCGTCTACGTGTTCAACTTCATCGACCGTCAGATCGTCACGATCCTGGCGGAACCGATCAAACGCGATCTCGGTATCGCCGACTGGCAACTCGGCCTGATGACGGGCACGGCCTTCGCGATCTTCTACTGCACACTGGGTATTCCGATCGCCCGGCTCGCGGAGCGTCGCAACCGACCCTGGATCATCAGCCTGTCACTGGCCGCGTGGAGTGGCTTCACCGCGCTCTGCGGCCTCGCCCAGAACTTCTGGCAACTCGTGCTGGCGCGCATCGGCGTTGGCGTAGGCGAAGCGGGATGCACGCCGCCCGCGCATTCGCTGATCGCCGACTACACACCCAAGGAACAGCGCGCCTCGGCAATGGCAATCTACTCCATGGGCAATCCGGTGGGTGCACTGATCGGCGTCGTCACCGGCGGGCTCATCGCCGATGCATTCGGATGGCGCACGGCGTTCCTCGTCGTGGGCCTGCCGGGAATACTGCTCGCCATCGTGGCCGCGCTGACACTCATCGAACCCCGCATGAAGCGCGCCGCGGCCGCCGCGCGCGAAGCGGCGCAAGCACCGCAGCACTCATTCGGCGACGCCATGCGCGTGCTTCGCAAGAAGCGCACGTTCTGGTACATGGCGTTCGGCGTCTCCATCGTCGCCTTCGTCGGCTATGGCCACGCGCCGTTCGGGGCGTCGTTCTTCCTCCGGGTTCACGGCGCGGAGATCGAGCAGCTCGCCGCGCAGTTCGGGCTCGGCCCCATCGGCTTCGTCGGACTTTCGCTCGGCCTCATTCTCGGTATCGCGGCCGGTGTCGGCGTCTACATTGGCGGGATCATCGCCGACCGATACGGTGCTCGCGACCTGCGCGCTTACATGGGCATCCCGGGCATTGCGGTACTCGCCTCGGTGCCGATCTATACCATCGCTCTCTTGATGCCCACGTTTCTGCCGGTACTGCCGATTCTCGCGGTGAACTCGGTGCTCGTGTCTCTCTGGCAAGGGCCGGTGTATGCGACGGTGCAGAACATCGCGCCGGTGCACATGCGCGCTACCGCGGCTTCGATCTTTCTCTTCATCGCGAACCTCATCGGCCTGGGGCTCGGCCCCCTCGCGGTGGGCCTCGCGAGCGACATTTTGGCGGGCCCTTTCGGGCTCGGATCCGCCGAGGGCGTGCGCTGGGCATTGATCGGCTCCCAGTTCCTCGCGATCCCCGCCTTCGTCTGCTTCTGGCTCGCGCGTCGCACCATCCGCGAGGAGATGGAGGAGTAGTCGTCGGCGGCAGCACGCGGAAATCCGTGTTGACCATCGACGGAAATCCCTAATTGTCATCCGTGCTTCGAGCTACAACACTCGACACTTTCCCGCGAAAATCAGGAGAGCAGTCGTGACTCGCAACGCCCGGTCGGCCACTCGAGAGCCCACGCATGTCGACGTCGTGATCGTCGGCGCCGGAATCTCCGGTATCGGTTCCGCCTACCACCTGCAGCAGCAGTGCCCGAAGAAGCGCTACGTCATCCTCGAGATGAAGGATACCTTTGGTGGCACCTGGGAAACCCACAAGTATCCCGGCGTCCGCTCCGACTCCGATCTCTACACATTCGGCTATCGCTTCAAGCCCTGGGTCGGCGCGCCGATCGCGAGCGCGGAAGAGATCCTCAAGTACATGGGCGAGGTGATCGACGAGAACGACATCGCGCCGCACATCCGCTATGGACACCGCATCACGCGCTGCGCGTGGTCGAACAAAGACAACCGCTGGACCGTCGATGCCGAGCGACTGGCCGACGGTGCGACCGTCACCTTCACGTGCAACTTTCTGTGGATGTGTCAGGGCTACTACGACCACGAGAAGCCCTACGTGCCCGACTGGCAGGGCATGGACCGCTACAAGGGCAAGTTCATCCACGCACAACTTTGGGATCCCAATATCGACTATGCCGGCAAGCGCGTGCTCGTGATCGGGTCGGGTGCAACCGCTGCAACCGTGATACCGGCGTTCGCGGAGAAGGCCGCCCACGTGACCATGCTGCAGCGTTCGCCAACCTATTTCTTCTGCAGCGAGAACCGCAACGAACTCGCGGATCGGCTGCGCCAGATCGGCATCGACGAGCCCACGATCCATCGGGTGGTGCGTGCGCAGATCATGCACGATCAGAACCTGATGACGGAGCGCTGCCAGAGCGAACCCGATGTCGTGTTCGAAGAGCTGAAGGCGCTGATTCGCCAGTATGCGGGGGAGGACTTCCAGTTCGAGCCGCACTTCACGCCGAAGTACCGGGTATGGCAGCAGCGGCTCGCGTTCTGTCCGGAAGGCGATGTCTTCAAGGCGGCGGCCACGGGCAAACTCACCGTTGTCACCGACACACTCGAAACCTTTACCGAGAAAGGCGTGCGCACGACATCGGGCGAGGAGATCGAAGCCGACATCATCGTCGCGGCGACGGGGTTTCGGCTTTCCGTGATGGGCGACATTCCCTTCACCGTGAACGGCAAGCCCGTCGACTGGCACGACACCGTGAACTATCGCGGCATGATGTTCACGGGTGTGCCCAACCTCGTCTGGGTGTTCGGCTACTTCCGTGCGAGCTGGACTTTGCGCGTCGACATGCTCGCCGACTTCGTCTGCAAGCTGCTCAACCACATGGATGCAGTCGGCGCCAAGCGCGTCGAGGTAGCGCTACGCGACGAAGACAAGGACATGGAGATACTGCCCTGGATCGAACAGGAGAACTTCAACCCGGGCTATCTGATGCGGGATCTCCACCGGCTGCCGCAGCGCGGCTCGAAGCCCGAGTGGCGGCACAATCAGGATTACTGGGCCGAGCGCGTGGAGATTCCCGCGATCGATCTCGACGGCGGGGAGTTTCTCTACGACGGCAAGCGACGCAGCAAATCGGCCAAAGCTCGTACGGCTCGCGTCGCCTGAAACGAGAGCTGATCACGGGATCTGCGCCGTCGGACTGACGTTGCGCATCGACTTGCGTCTATAGGCTGCTCGCAACCGCAGCCAATGGTGCAACCATGACGCGCGTCGTGATCCGCGGCCCGTTCGCTCGCGGCGCCTTCATGCTCTCCCTTCGAGAACCAGTCGCCGCGTCCCCATGGACGAAAAGCGCGCAACGCGCTACTACAATGCACTTTGCTACATCGAACCGGAAGCCTGCGAATAGGTGATGGTCGACGCAACCGACATCGAAGCCATCCTCGCCGCCGTCGACGATCTGCATCGACAGGATCCCCGCGGCGCCGAACTCGACTACGCCGAGCGCATGAGTCACTGGCTCGGTGTGCTCGACGAAAGCCCCAGTGCGTCGCTCACGATCGCGGTGCGTGCACAACACCTGAAGCGGTGGGAATGCCCGCGCTCAGCGTATCCGGCGGGCCGCGCGGGGTATCTGCAATGGCGACGCAACGCGGCACGCCACCACGCACGGCTCGTCGCCGATCTCCTCGAGAGTCTTGGCTGCGAGCAAGTGTTCGCCGATCGGGTCAGACTGCTGGTGGAGAAGCGCGCAAAGGATGCCGACGGACAAACCCTCGAAGACTGTGCGTGTCTCGTCTTCCTGGAAACGCGTCTTGCCGAGTTCAAAGGCGAGCACGCAGCGACCGACGTGGAGCGAATCCTCGGCCAGACCTGGAAGAAGATGTCGCCGCGCGCCCGCGAACTCGCCCAGGCGCGCGCGCTGGTGTGACGCAGACGTCAGCCCCGTCGCCGGTGCGGCTTTCCAATCTTCGCGCTACGGGTGGAGAATGGGCGACCGGAGGGCTCCGTCTGTGACTCAGAAAATGGCCGAAGCAACCGAGTTCCTGACCGCGGACGCGCACGCCGCGGCAATGACCGACTACATCGCCGCGGGACGGGCCCGCGCGCTGGCCCTCGGTAACCGCGGGCCGCTGCGCTTCACCCGCGACGGCACGGTTCATCCCGACATTCTCGAGGCCTACTGGGCGACCGGCTTCTACGTGCTCGAAGGTGTGATCGGCAAGCGCGAGCTGACCGAACTGCGCACCGGCATCGACGCAATGCTCGAGCGCGCGCCCGTCACACCCGGTGCGCGGGTGGATGCCCAGGGTCGACCCGCGATGGGCCTCGACATCGAACGCGGCACCTATCTCTGGGTTCGGCCGCTCTCAGACCCCGTCGGCGGCACCACGGCCAACGGCGGCCGTCATCCCGCCAAGATGGCGGAGCCCGCCCCCACGGGCGATTCACCAGAGAAGATCGTGCACATGATGTTCAACATGTGCGAGACGATGGATGCGGGCTTGCGGGTCTACGGACACCCGGGGCTGCTCACGATCGCGCAGGCGATCAACGGCCCCGACTTCGTGCCCTACAACGACGCGATCTTCGTCAAGCAACCGGGGCTCGGTGCGTCGGTGGCATGGCATCAGGATGGGCTCACGCATTGGGATTCGCCCAACTGGGATGCGGGCATTCACGGCTTCAACTTCCAGGTGCAGCTCTATCGCTGCACCCCGGCAAACTGCCTGTGGGTGGTGCCGGGTACCCACAAGCTCGGCCGCGTGGACATCAAGCGCCGCGTTGCGGAGAACGGCGGCTCCGACCGGCTGCCAGACGCCGTGCCACTCTTCTGCGAGGCGGGCGGCGTGACCATCGTCAACCGTCAGGCGTTGCACGGCTCCTTCGCCAACACCTCCCCGGACCTGCGCGTGTCGCTCACCTTCGGCTTCCACCGTCGCGCGTCGGTGCTGGGACAGCGCGGCGTGCTCGTCGCACGCGCCGACGAGATCTACGATGAGGCGCGCATCTTCGAACGATCGAGCGTCATCGCCTACGCCATCGATGCGCGTGCCCGGCATTTCCCCGACGAAAGACGATTCATCTACCAGCCGTTCGTTGGACTCGAGGACCAGTACCGCTGGAACGAAACAGCTCGCGCACGGTTGCACAACTACAGCCAGCTCGACCTCGGCATCTACCACGGCCCCGCTGCCGGCGACCTCGACGGCGACGGGATCCCGGAGCTGGTACTGACGGCCTACGACGGCATCGTCCGCTGCCTGCGC
>JBFKCZ010000061.1:0-9710 GCA_041620035.1 Pseudomonadales bacterium | reverse complement strand
TGCCTCTGGCGCGCAGCATCTGACCTCTGCCGGCGCTCGAGAAGTGCCAGGTGTTGCCACCGGGATTGGCCTCGATGAAGAACGGGTTGTCGTCCTCATCGAACAGAACGTCGAGTGCCAGCATCGGCACGTCATCGAAGGTCGCGCAGCATTTGCGTGCGAGCGCGAGCACCGCGGCATCGTCGTAGTCCTCTGCGCGCGTGTTCTCGGTGAGGAACGATCGCTGGTAGTGCTGCATATCCGCGTCGGTGTCGAAGCGCACCTTCTCGGTGAGGCGGAAGCGACGCGCGAACAGTACGGTGTCGAACAGCGTTTGAATGCGCGTTTTGCCGAACGTCGGGTTGCGGATGAGTTTCTGCACGATGAAGTTGTTGCCGCCGCGTGCGTAGAGATCGACCTTCGCCCCCGCTTCGTTGAGTGCCGCGGTCTTCACGATCGATACGCCGCGAGCTTGGGAACTCACTTCCGGCTTCACCACGACGTATTCGCCCCACACTGCGGGGTCGAATCGCTTGCCGCGATCGACCACCGACCACATCGGCACGGGCACGCCGGCGAGTTGCAGGCGCAGCAGCTGTTCGCTCTTCAGCATGGGGCGGCCCGCATACACCCGGCCGCGGCCGAGGGCGAGCGTCTGCAACTGATGCGGCGCGAACACCAGCGTTCGATGCTTCAGCAAGCGCTCGAATAGGGCACGCTCCGGGCGCTTGTCTTCCATGATGAAGACGCTGATGTTCGGCGCGACAGCACGCACGCGCAGCGCGATCTTCCTGAAGTCCTCGGGGTCGACCGCGCCCGGTATGTACACCATGACGAGGTTGATCGGGTCGTCGCCGCTCACAACTCCGACCACATGCGCATCAGGTTGGCGCGCGTCTTGGCGAGCAGCAGCGTTTCGCGCGCGGCGGGCGCCGTGGCCCGCATGAAGCGGAGGCTCGCCGAAAGATCCGCCAGCAACTCGCGCTGCGCGGCGTCGCGCACGACACTCTGCACCCAGGTCACCGATGCGAGACGCACGCCTTGGGTTACCGGCTCCACACGGTGCAGTGAGGTCGCGTCGTAGATCACGCCCGATCCCGCCGGCAGCTTCACCGGTCGCGGTTCGCCGTCTACGCCGATCATCAGCTCACCGCCGACGTAGCTCTCCGGCGCGCTCAGGAACACGGTGACGGCGATATCCGTACGCACCGGCGGATCGCGCCCCATGATGGCGTTGTCAGTGTGCTCGCCGTAGCTCATGCCGGGTTCGTAGCGGCTGAACAGCGGCGGCATGATGCGCAATGGCATCGCGAGGTTGCGGAAATCCTCGTGCCGCAGTAATGCTTCGCCGATCAGTACGCGCCCGGGATCCATGTCGGTCTGTGCGGCGGGCACCTGCAGGTTGTTCTTTACCCGGCGCGCGGCGTGGCCCGCGGTCGCGGCCCCGTCGGCGAATGACGTGCTCGCGAGCATCGTCTGCAGGCGCTCGAGTTCCGCGGGGGTGAGGACGTTCGTCAGCCGTGTGAACACGAAGTCTCTCCTTGTAAGCGCGTAGTCAGCGCGTGCGCTCGACGATCTGTCGAGCGAGGTGGTGAAGCGGCCCGTCCGTGATGTTCGCGGCGGCGAGTGCATCGATTGCGCGACGACAGAGGTTCATCGCGTAGCGGCGTGTGGCGTCGACGCCGAGCACGCCGGGAAACGTGTTCTTGCCGAGCGCCGCGTCGGCACCGGCCTTCTTGCCCTGAGTCACGGTGGTTTGCGTGACGTCGATGAGATCGTCGACCACCTGGAAGGCCCGGCCGAGGCATCGGCCGTATGTCGACAAGTGTTCGATCTGCGCAGGAGAGGCGGAAGCCGCGAGCGCACCCAGTTCCACGGCCACGGCCAGGAGCGCGCCGGTCTTTGCATCGTGCAGGCGCTCGATGTCGGCAAGCGGCATGGTCTTGCCGGTCATCGCGATGTCGATCGCCTGGCCACCCACCATGCCTGCCGCACCAGCCGCGGCCGCGAGCCGGCTGATCATTGCGACGCGCACCGGGGCGTCGAGGGGCGCTCTTGCGATCACTTCGAAGGCGAGTGTGAGCAGGGCATCGCCCGCGAGTATGGCGGTCGCTTCGTCGAACGCCTTGTGCACGGTTGCACGCCCGCGACGCAGGTCGTCGTTGTCCATCGCCGGCAAGTCGTCGTGGATGAGACTGTAGGCGTGGATGAACTCCACCGCACACGCGGGTGCGATCGCCTTTTCGGCCGCCGCACCCAGACTGGCCGCGGTCGCGAGGGTCAAGAGCGGCCGGATGCGCTTGCCATCGCCGAGCACGGCATAGGACATGGCTTCGTTCAGTCGTGGCGACAACGCCGTGAGTGCGCTCAGCTGCCCGCGCAGGGCTTCGTCCATGGCGTGGCGCATGGCGTCCAGGGCGACCGCGCTTGCGTCAGTCGTCATCGGTGGGATCGATGTCCTCGTCATCGAGGTCGGTGAGCTCCAGACCGTCGTCGGTCTGGGTCAGGGCCTGAACGCGCAACTCCGCGCGCTTGAGTGCCGCCTGACAGTCGCGGGTGAGCGCTACACCGCGCTCGAAGGCCTTCAGGGACTCTTCCAGGGAGAGATCGCCCGCCTCCATGCGCTCGATCAGCGTTTCGAGCTCGGCCAAGGATTTCTCGAAGTCGATGTCCACGTGGTCTTTACTCATGGCAGGACGTTAACCGTGCCTCAGGACGGCGGTCAATTGCGGGCCGGTTCAGCGCCGGTCGTGCCCCGGCAGATCGGGAAATCCTGTCTAGACTTCGAGAAGCAGCTCAGCCATAGACTTAGGTTCGCAAGCCCATGGATCTCGCGACACTGGTCGGCCTGGTCGGCGCGTTCGGCATCGTCACCATGGCGATGCTGCTCTCCGGCTCGCTCGACACGTATTTCGACGTGACGTCGGTGCTGATCGTGCTGGTCGGCAGCCTGTTTGTCGTGCTCATGAAGTTCAACCTGCACCAGTTCCTCGGTGCCGTCGGGGTGGCGGTCAAGGCCTTCAGTTTCAAGCAGGTAAAGGCCGAGGAGCTGATCGAGGAGGTGGTTCAGCTCGCCGATGCGGCGCGCAAAGGTGGGTTGCTGTCCCTCGAAGGCAAGGAGATCTCCAACGAATTTCTCTCCAAGGGCATTCAACTCCTGGTCGATGGCCATGACGCCGATGTGGTGAAAGGCCTGCTGTCGAAGGATTTGAATCGCACGCTCGAACGCCACGAGTGGGGGGCGAAGATCTTCACCTCGATCGGCGATGTCGGACCCGCGATGGGCATGATTGGCACACTGGTCGGTCTGGTTGCGATGCTCGCCAACATGGACGATCCGAAGTCGATCGGCCCGGCAATGGCGATCGCGCTGCTGACGACGCTGTACGGTGCGGTCCTCGCCAACATGTTCGCGCTGCCGATCGCCGACAAGCTGACGCTGCGGCGGGTGGAAGAAGGTCGCACCAAGTCGATGATCATCGATGCGCTGCTCGCCATTCAGGGCGGACAGAATCCCCGCGTCATCTCGTCGATGCTGAAGACCTACCTGCCGGAATCCCAGCGCGGCGACGAGGAATAGATCGTGGCGTTGATGGGCGTCGACGACGGCCCGACGCGCTCGGACACGCCGAAGAGCGGCGGTTGGATCATGACGTTCGCCGACCTCATGTCGCTGCTGATGTGCTTCTTCGTCCTGCTGCTCTCGTTCTCCGAAATGGACGTGCTCAAGTTCAAGCGGCTCGCGGGTTCGATGCGCAACGCATTCGGCGTGCAGGCCCAGGTCAACGTGATGGACGTGCCCAAAGGTACCAGTGTCATTGCGCAGGAGTTCTCACCGGGCAAGCCACAACCGACACCGCTGAACGAGATCTGGCAGAAGACCTCGGATATGACCGTGTCGAGCCTCGAGGTTGCGTGTCAGGACATGGGCGCCAGCGCCAGCGCCAGCGGCGAGCACGGTGATGCCCAACAGTCGATCGTCGTCGACAAGGTGGCGGATCTCGTCGGCGATACCGAGGAAGATGCGATTGCACTCGCCACCGCGCTGTCGCGGGAAATCGCCTCCGGTGTGCTCGAGGTGGAAACCGTGGGCCGCAAGATCGTCATTCGCGTCAAGGAGCATGGCAGCTTCCCTTCGGGCAGCGCCGATATCAGCGCGCCATTTCAGCCCGTGCTGAAGATCATTCGCGGTGTGCTGAAAGACACGGAAGGCCAGATCTACGTCGAAGGTCACACCGACGATGTGCCGATCTCGACGGCGGCGTTTCGCTCCAACTGGTCGCTGTCGAGTGCGCGTGCCGTGAGTGTGGCGCATGGCCTGTTCGAGGACGGCGCAATGGATCAGACCCGGTTCACGGTGACCGGCTACGGCGACACACGGCCGCTCGCGGACAACGCCAATGCGGACGGTCGGGCGCGCAATCGGCGCGTGGAGATCGTGATTCACCAGGGGCTCGGCGACGACGTGCGCAAGGATCTGGAGGCGTTGCGTCGCGACGATCCCACCGCTTACGAAGGGGTGCGCCGCACGCTGATGGAGCGCTTCGACCTCGGGCCGGAAGAGATTTTCTAGGCGGTGGGGTGTCGACCCGGACCGCGAGCGGGGTGCGGAAGGGTCACGGTTGGGTGTTTCGCCGCGGCGCGCGGGCCCCGGCGCAGGCGCGGATTGGCCTGGGCCCGGTTACGGTCGTTGTCGCGAATGAGCTGACTCTCGCTACGATCAATCACTTTGGCGATCTTTATCATCTGACTTGGAGATAAAGCAGTATAACTATCTGAAAATTTTAGGGAAGCACTCCCAGCAATGTCGTTGAGCGCCCGCCATGACCGGTTCCTTTGGATTGTCCTCTGGCTTAGGCTTGCACCCTTCCTTCACTCGATGCCGGGAGGCTTAAATGTTCCTACGCCGAGGCGTTCGCGCCATTGCTCTGTCCCTGTCCGCGGCGCTCGTCGCGGGCGCCGCCAACGCCGACGAAGGCGCCATCGGCTATCGCCAGAAGGTCATGGATGCGGTGGGGGGCCACATGCAGGCGATGGTCGCCATCGCCAAACAGGAGGTCCCGCACGGCGCGCATCTCAAGGTGCACGCGGCCAACATGGCAGCACTCGCCGGCATCGCCGGGGACCTGTTTCCGGCCGGGTCGGGGGGTGGAGATTCCAGCGCGCTGCCGGCCATCTGGACCGACACCGCCGCATTCCAGGAGCGACTCGATGCCCTCTCCGCGGCGGCGACGAAGCTCAACGCCGTCGTTGAAAGTGGGGAGATGGGTGAATTCGGTGCCGCGCTGGGCGGGCTCGGTCAGGCCTGCAAGGGCTGCCACGACAAGTTCAAGGCGGAATAGTCGCGCCCAGGAGCAGCCGCGCTCAGTAGATTTCCAGGGCGAGGTAGCCCAGCGCGAGGGCGGCAGCCAGGGTAAGGATGCCGGCGACAAGCCGGTGCGCATGGTCCGGCGCTGGTCCGGCCTTGTGACCCGTGAACATGCCGAGCGCGAGCGCATCGCGTCGCCAGATGCCGTACCAGGCAATGGTGGCGACGTGGCCCGCGGCCAGGGCGATGATGATCCAGAAGGCACGGTGATGGATGAAGGTGGCGGTGTCGACACCCGCGTCGCTGAGATGGCGCGCGAAGGGTCCCTCCGTGAAGATGTCGTCGCTCGAGAAGAGGCCGGTACCCGCCTGGACGGCAGCGGCCAGCCAGATCACCACTGCCATCATCGCACCCAGCGGCGTGTGTGCGGCGCTGGGATCGGCGGGCATTCCCCGAACCTGGGCGATCAACCGTCGCGGTGCCGAAAGATAGGTCGTGAGGCGGGCGTGACGACCGCCCCAGGCGGCCCATCCCAATCGGAACAGCAGCAGCACCACCACGAGCTGACCCGAGATCAGATGCGCATCCATCAAGGTGATGTCGTCAGCGAGCCCGGTATAGAGCGAAACGACGAGGGCGGCCGCGAACGTCCAGTGCCAGAGTCGAAGCGGCCAGTCCCAGATCACGGGCGCGGGAACACGGCGCTAGCCGGAGCTGCGCTTCTTCGACTGCGCCGCGTCGGCCAGGAACCAGAGGCCCGTGGCGGGATCGCAGCGCACTTCGCCGGCCGCTTCGAGATGGGTGAGTTCGACCCGCACTTCCCAGGCGCCCATGGGTGTCTCCCGGGCGCGCAGTTCCGCATTGATGGCGCCAGGGCGAATGCCGGCATCACCGCCGGGACGCTGGGCGAGTTCCTCGAAGACGCGGCGCACCAGGTGCGTGCGGCGCAGGTCAGTTGCCACGTGAGATGCTCGGCAGATGAACGAACCGCGGCTTTGTACCAGAAACCTCGATGACGGCCAAGCGGGCGCCAGCGCAAAGGTCGATGGCGGTCATTCCCGCCAGGCCTCCCTGGCCATGTAGCGCGCGAGGCGCAGGTCGTAACCATCGTCGGCGACGCGCTCGCGTTCGGCGAGGGCGGCGACGGCGAGTTGTTGAGTCGCCACCGCATCCTCGTAGCGGCCCGCTTCGGCGTACGCCGCGGCGAGCGTGTCCAGGGTGTTCGCGGAACGCGCGGCAGCCACCGCCGATTCCGCTTCCACCACGGCGCGGGCGCCGTCGCGCAGGTCGTCGTGTTTGCTCGTTGCCAGTATCCAGGCCACCGCGTTCCTCGCAGCCGCATCGCCCTGGGCCGCCGCCGCCGCGAACCAGTCGAGCGCGGCGCGCACACTCGGCAGGTCGCCGCGGGCCATCAAAAGCTCCGCCAGACGGACGCTGCAGGTGATGTCACCGAGTTCGGCGCCGCGGCGATAGAGCCGTTCCGCCTCGGCGCGGTTCCGCGCTGCGCCCACGCCGGCCTGATGCATGTAGGCGAGCCCGGCGAACGCCGGCGGATAGTCCGCATCGACCGCTTGCGCAAACAGTCGGCGGGCCCGGGCGGCGTCGGCTTTCACGCCCGTTCCGGTGAGGTAGAGGTACCCCAGTGCGGTGACGCCGCTCGCCAGGCCCAGTTCGGCTGCGCGCGCGAAATGCTCCGCGGCGGTGGCAGCGTCGGGCGCACCGAGTTCGCCTTCGAGGTGCATGTAACCGAGCGCAACCAGCGCATCGCTCTGACCTTCGGCCAGCGCTCTCTCGTAGAAAGCGGCTGCCGCGGCCGGGTCGGGGGTATCGGTGTACGGCGCGCGATGACTGCGCGCCAGATTGAGCAGGGCAGACGCATCCCCGGCTGCCGCGGCCTCGTTCAACCAGAATCGGGCCGTCTCCAGATTCACCTTCGTGCCGGCGCCAGTGAGCAGTGCGAAGCCGATGTAGGCCTTGGCGTCGACGTTGCCGATCCGCGCCGCACGCAGATACAGCTTGTAGGCCAGCGCAAGATCCTGGGCCACACCCTGGCCCTGGGTGTGCAGCAGGGCGAGCGCGGTGAGCGCGGCATCGTTGCCGGGATCGAACTCCAGCGCACGGCCATAGTCGAGGGCGGCGGAACGCGGCAGATCCTCGGCGAAGAAGGCATAGCCGCGCAGGTAATACGCGCGGGAGCGCTGCATGGCAGACAGCCGCGGATCGATCAGCACGGGCTCGAGATAGCTGCGGGCGAGATCGAAGCGCTCGGCTTTCAGATGCGAAAGCGCCTGGGTTATGAGGTGATCGGGCGCGGCGGCGTGCGCGGACACCCCAAGGGAAAACGCGAGGGAAAGCACGAGGGCTAGAATGAAGGCGTTTATCACGCTCACGCTGCGCATGGGGAGAATTCTATCTCCGAAGTCTCCGCACGGCCGTGAAGCCTTCGCCAAGTAGAAACCCGAGTGGGGTCCATGCCGACCGCAAATCGAGCCGCCGTACCGCGCGCCGTGTGGACCCTGGGCTTCGTCAGTCTGTTGATGGACACGTCCAGCGAGATGATTCACAGCGTGCTGCCGCTCTTCATGGTGGCCGCGTTGGGTGCGAGTCCGCTCCTGCTCGGCGTACTCGAAGGCGTGGCGGAAAGCATCGCGCTCGTGCTGAAGCTCTTTGCCGGCACACTGTCCGACCTCACCCGCCGGCGCAAACCGCTGGTGGTGCTGGGCTACGGACTCGCGACCCTGGCAAAACCGCTGTTCGTGATCGCGACGACCACGACGATGGTCTTCGCGGCCCGCACGATCGATCGTGTCGGCAAAGGCATTCGCGGTGCGCCGCGCGATGCGCTGATCACCGACCTCACACCGGCCGAAGTGCGTGGCGCGGCATTCGGTCTGCGACAGGCTCTCGACACCATCGGTGCGCTGCTCGGACCCCTGCTGGCAGCGCTGCTGCTCGGTGCCATGGCCACCGACTTCGGCGGCGTGTTCATGGTGGCGACGGTACCGGCGGTGCTCGCGCTGATCGTGCTCGTGATCGGCGTACGCGAGCCCGATCGCGTGGCGGCGCACGTGGTCCCAAAGCCCGAGTGGCGCATGCTGGCCCAGTTGCCCGCCGCATTCTGGTGGGTGGCAGCGGCCGGCGGCGGACTTTCGCTCGCACGCTTCAGCGAGGCCTTTCTGATCCTGCGGGCCGACAGTCTGGGTTTGACGCTCGCCCATGCGCCGCTGGTGCTGCTGGTCATGAACGCGGTGTATGCGATGAGTGTGTTTCCGCTGGGTCGCTTCTCCGACCGGCTCACCGTGCGCGGCCACGGCTATTTGCTTGCGCTTTCTCTGGCGCTGCTCGTCGCAGCGGACCTGACACTCGGTTTCGCGCGCGGCCCCGAGTTTCTATGGCTCGGTGTTGCCCTCTGGGGGCTGCACATGGGCGCGAGCCAGGGCCTCTTGTCGCGCATGGTGGCGGATGCCGCGCCCGTGCATCTGCGCGGGACGGCCTTTGGCGTGTTCAATGCCGTTGGCGGCCTCATGGTGCTCGTTTCGAACGTCGCGGTGGGTGGTCTCTGGACGGCGTTCGGGCCCCGTGTTGCGTTCGTCGCGGGTGCCGTCGTTGCATCGCTGACGCTGTTGCTCACCGTCGTGAGTGTTGCCACGCGCAGACGTATTCCCGAAGATCACGCCCGCTCGACTCCATAGAAGGCCGAACAGGTGGCATCCATCGACCGCATCGACATCGCCCGGCCGGATGACTGGCACCTCCATCTGCGCGATGGTGCGGGTCTCGCCGCGGTGCTGCCGCATACCGCGCGCCAGTTCGCCCGCGCGATCGTCATGCCGAATCTCGTACCGCCGGTCACCACGGTCGGGCTGGCCGGCGCCTACCGCGATCGCATTCTCGCTGCCCTGCCGCGCGGCGCGCGGTTCGAGCCGCTGATGACCCTGTATCTGACGGAGACGACTGCGCCGGGCGAGATCGAACGCGCGAAGTCGAGCGGCTTCGTGCACGCCGTGAAGTACTACCCCGCCGGGGCGACCACGCATTCCGATGCCGGCGTACGCGATCTGACCCGATGCAGCGATGTGCTGGCGGCCATGGAGAAGCAGGACGTGCCCCTGCTCGTGCACGGTGAAGTGACCGACCCGCAGGTGGACATCTTCGACCGCGAGCGCAAGTTCATCGAATCGATACTCGAACCGACGGTACGCAAGTTCCCGAAACTGCGGATCGTGCTGGAACACATCACGACGCGCGATGCGGTGGACTTCGTCGAGCAGGCGTCTGCGCGGGTGGCGGCGACGATCACGGCGCACCATCTTCTGCTCAATCGCAACAGCCTGTTCACCGGCGGTATTCGTCCCCACCACTACTGTCTGCCCGTTCTGAAACGGGAGACGCATCGGCAGGCGCTCCTCGCCGCGGCGACGGG
>JBFKCZ010000060.1:0-9722 GCA_041620035.1 Pseudomonadales bacterium | reverse complement strand
GGTGGTGACGAACCCGAAGGGTGCGGCCGTGGAGATCGACGGCGCGGTTGCCGGCCACACGCCGCTCACGCTGGACCCGGTAGCTACCGGTACACACGCGCTGCGTATGACGATTCCCGGCCGGGCGGCGGTTACCCGGTCGGTGGACGTGATGCCCGGCAAGCAATCCGAGGTCAACGTCGATCTCGAACGTCTGGCCATGGGGACGCTGATCCTGCAGACGAACCCGCCGGATGCCGAAGTGGAGTTCGAAGACCAGGCACTCACCTATCGCAGCGGCATCGAGCTGCCGGCGGGCGTCTACGCACTGCGCGTGAGCAAACCGGGATTCGTTCCACAATCGATCACCGTCAAAGTCGGGGTCGGTCGCAGCGTGCATTCGGTCGCCCTCGATCAGCAGTTCGCGCCGCTGGTGCTGCGGGTGACGCCCGCGAACGCGCGAGTACGGGTGCGCCATGGTCCCGGTCGTCTGGCGCGTACGGAGGACTACTTCCCCGAGATGAAGCTCGCGGTCGGCACGGTGGAACTCACGGCGCGTGCACCGGGTCATCGGCGCTACACCAAAACGGTTCAGCTTCCTGCTTCCGGCGTCGACATGGCGATTGCCCTGACGCGTATCGATGCGCGTGCGGGGGATCGTATCCGCGACACTTTGCGGATCGGTGGCGAGGGGCCCGAGATGATCGTCGTGGGTGCCGGATCGTTCCTGCAGCGTGGGCGGCGCGTAACCTTCGAGGAGCCGTTCGCCATCGGTGTCTATGAAGTCACGCGCGCGCAGTACCGCGCGTTCGCGGATGCCACGGGGCGCTACTTCCCGGACCCCAAGGAACACGAGACCGATCTTCATCCGATCGTGAGCGTCGACCGCGATGACGCGCTCGCGTACGCGCGGTGGTTGAGCGCACAGAGCGGACAGGCCTACCGCCTGCCCGATGAACGCGAATGGGACTACATGGCACAGACGGATGTTTCGACATCGGTGTGCGAGTACGGCAACGTCGCGGATGCCAGTGCCGCGAAGGTGTATCGTGGCTGGGATACGGTACCCTGCGATGACGGCCACGTCGTTTCGGCGCCGGTCGGTTCGTTCCGGCCGAACGCAAACGGCGTTTACGACGTCGTCGGCAACGTCTCGGAGTGGGTGTCGGGGTGCTGGTTCGCCGACGATGCGGGTTCACGCCTCGAGGCGGATTCGGATGCGGACGCCGACTGCGTGAGTGACATCGTCAAGGGCGGGTCGTGGGATACGTCAGTCGACGAAGCGCATCCGGGCGGCCGCGAGCCCGCTTCCACGGCGGCAGACGACCGTGGTTTCCGGGTTTTGCGCGAGTTCTGAACCGGGCGTACGACGCCGATTTTCGGTTAGGCTTCGACAGGTACGTGTAGCGCCCGCCCTCGAGGTAGCCACCATGGTGATGAAGACGGAGGTCGAAGGTCCGCGCTGGGATCTGAGCGAGGAGTACGCCGGCACCGACAGCCTCGATCTCGAGGCCGATCTCGTCGCACTCGCGGAACTGCTCGACGAGATCGACGCGGCCAATCCCGTGCTCGTGGCCGCTCTGCCCCATGCCCGCACCTTGTCGCGGGATGATGCAGCAGATGCAATCGCCGCAGCGCAAAGGGTTTACCGGCTCTCGGAACAGGCCGCGCGTCTGCTGCGCAATCCGTCGACCTTCGCGAGTTGCCTCCTGTCGGTCGATTCACAGGACGAGGGCGCGCAAGCCCTGCAGGGCCGCCTGCAGAAATATCAGAAGCGCTTCGGCGATCTGATGGAGCCCAGTTCGCAGTTTCTCGATCTCGTGAGCGACGAGGTGGTGGAAGCCTATCTGGCCGACCCCGCGGTGGCGCCGTCGGCGTTCGTCGTTCGGCACGCACGGCGCCGCCGCCACGAATTGCTGAGTCTCGAGGAGGAGAGCCTCATCAACGGGCTTTCCCAGGACGGCATTCATGCCTGGGGCCGCCTGTACGATCAGCTCTCGGGCACCATGACGTGCGACGTGCTCGTCGGGAACGAAGTAGAAACGCTGGGCATGGCGCAGGCGAATGGACTCCTGCAGAAGACCGACGTGCGACAGCGTGAGGCCGCCTGGACCGGTATCAATGCGGCGTGGGAGAAGCAGGCAGAAACCTGCGCGGCCGCGATCAACGCCATCTCGGGCTGGCGACTGGAGGTGAACCGCAAGCGTTCGAAAGAGCGTCCCGTGCATTTCCTCGACGCCCCCGTCCACTTGAACCGGATCTCGCGCGACACGCTCGACAATCTGCTCACGGTCACCAAGCGCGCCCGCCCGCTCGCCCGGCGGGCGGCGAAGGCCATGGCGCGGGCGACGCGCAGAGAGGCATTGGGGCCGTGGGACGTTCGGGCGCCCGCGCCGACGTTCGGCGCCGAAGAGCGCCCCATACCGTTTGCCGAAGCCATCGATCTGATCGCAGACGCCTATGGTTCGGTACATCCGGAAATGGGTGAGTTCGTGCGCATGGTCGACGATCGCAAGTGGATCGAGGGCTCCGTGTCGGCACACAAACGTCCCGGCGCGTACTGCACGGGGTTCGCCAAGTCGAAGACGCCGCGTGTGTACATGACGTATCAGGGCTCCGCGACCGACGTCATCACGCTCGCACACGAACTCGGCCACGCGTTCCATTCCTGGGTGATGCGGGATCTGCCGGATTGCCAGCGCGGCTATGGCATGTCGTTGGCGGAAACGGCGAGTACGTTCGGCGAGACGACCGTGCGCGATGCCCTGCTGTCGAAAGCGGATACGGATGCGGGCAAGTTCGCGATCATGTGGGAGGAGGTGGCATCGATTCCGTCGTTCATGCTGAACATTCCGGCGCGATTCGAGTTCGAGCACGCCTTCTACGAAAAGCGCGACGCGCGCCCGCAGCGGCCGAACGAGCTGAAGGCGCTCATGTCGAGCGCCTGGCAGAACTGGTACGGCGATGCGATGGCGCAGCCCGACCCGATGTTCTGGGCGTCGAAGCTGCACTTCTACATTTCGGGACTGTCGTTCTACAACTTCCCGTACCTGTTTGGTTTTCTGTTCAGCCTGGGCGTGTACCTGCGAAAGGATGCAGCGGGCAGCGACTTCTATCCGCGCTACGTATCGCTGCTGCGCGATACCGGACGCATGACCGCGGAGGATCTCGCGCAGCGACATCTGCAGGTCGATCTCGCGACCCCGCAGTTCTGGCAGGAAACCGTCGACAAGCTCGAGCCCCGCGTGGCCGCGTTCGAGCAGCTGGTGGATCGGCTGGCGCAGAGCTAGTTCGCAGCAGTTGTGGGAGCGCCCTTGGGCGCGAACGAACGCAAGGAAATCATTGGTTTGTTCGCGGGCAAGTCGCTCGGCCGCTTGCGGGCGAGCCCCCGCTCCCACAAGCTCCGTTCGGATTTTAGCGACACCCTCCAAGGGCGCTCCCACGACGTTGCCGTCAACGCACCCCGTTCGGTGCGTCGTGCGCGAAGCCGAGCAGATCCTCGATGAAGCACATGCCCTTCAACACGCCGAGGTCGTCACGCTGATTGCCGATCAGCTGCAGGCCCACGGGCAGGTTCGACGCCGTCGTGCCGGCGCGTACGGTGCCCGCGGGATTGCGTGTCATGTTGATGCCGTACGTGAAGCCGACCCAGCCTGGCACCGCGCTGCCGTTCACCATGCCCATGGAAGTACCGAGTTTCGGTGTCTGCCCCGCCGTGCACGGTGTCACGATGAGCGGTGCCTCGGTGAGCGCCGTGGCCAGGGCATACGCGAGCGTGTGGCAGGCATCGATGGCGCGCGCATAGGTGACGCCCGTGACTTTCTCCAGCCCGAACTCGATCTGCGGCTTCAGATCGTCGTCGATCAGCGCCCATTGCGGCGTGTTGCGCAGATCGCCCTGGGCGCGCGCCCGTGCCGCTGTCCAGAACTGGTACCAGTGGAACACCGGGTCCTCTGACCACAGCGACTTGCGCTCGATGACTTCGACACCGGCATCGGCGATGCGGCCAATGGCGGCTTCGCACTGTGCGAGGACCTCTTTGTCGACGGTTGCGTAGCCCATGGTCGGCGACCAGATGATGCGTTTCGGTCTGTTGTCGGCATCGAGCCGCGCGCGCAGCGGCGATGGCAGGTCCGGCAGCCCGAACAAGTCCGTCGGCTCGTTACCGCACACCGCGTCGAGTGCCAGCGCGATGTCGCGCGTGCGCAACGCCATGGGACCTTTGACGGTGAGGATGCCCGAGCCGGGTGGTGTCGGGCCGCCGATCGGCACCCGACCCTGGCTCGCCTTGATACCGCTCATACCGCAGACCGCGGCCGGAATACGGATGGAGCCGCCGCCATCGGAGCCGGTACAGAGCGGCACGATGCCCGCGGCCAGTGCGGCCGACGACCCGCCTGACGATCCGCCAGCGCTGTGTTCGTTGTTCCAGGGATTGCGCGAGGCACCGAACGGCTTGTTGTCGGTGACGGCCTTGTAGCCGAACTCCGGTGTGTTGGTTTTGCCGACGATCACCGCGCCCGCCGCACGCAAACGCGCTACGAGCACGGAGTCCGCCTTCGCCGGCGCATCCTTCTGATGCAGCGCAGATCCGAACGTGGTGACGAAGCCGCGCGCGTCCTCCAGGTCCTTGACGCCGCACGGTATCCCCGCGAGCGGCCCGACGGGATCGCCCTTCGCGAGTCGTGCATCGATCGCCCGGGCTTCCGCGATCGCGAGCGATTCATCGACCGCGCAGAACGCGTTGATCGTCGTGCGCGTCTCTTCGATGTTCTTCAGCGCCGCCCGAGTCAGCGCTTCGGCGCTCGTGCGACCGGCGCGAACATCACCCACCAGGCCCTCGATCGTGTGTCGGCGAAAGTCCATGACGTCGTCCCCCAGGCAATCCTCCCGAATGACCATCGAGCTTAACCGAACGTGCGGTGCGGTAGGAGTCGGCGTCGAATGAAGGCGACGCCCAACGGCCCATCACGTACCCTTGGCGGATGACGTTCGAAATCCTCCTGGTGCTCATCATCCTGGGCGTGGCCCTCGTGCTGTTCGTGACCGAATGGGTGCGCATGGATGTCGTTGCACTCATGGTGCTCTGCGCACTCGCGTTGACCGGCCTCGTGACACCCACTGAGGCGGTATCGGGCTTCAGCAACGCGGCAGTCATCACCGTGTGGGCGATGTTCATCCTGAGCGAAGGGCTGTCGCGGGCCGGCGTCGCCAACGTGATCGGCAGTAACGTTCTGCGCTTCGCCGGCAACAGCGAGGAACGCATGATTCTCGTGATCATGATGACCGGCGGGCTGCTTTCCGGTGTCATGAACAACATCGGCGTTGCCGCGCTGATGTTGCCCGTGATCGTCGATGTGGCGAGGCGATCGGGCCTCCCTGCACCGCGGCTGCTGATGCCTCTGGCTTACGGCACGCTGCTTGGCGGGCTCACGACACTCGTGGGTACACCGCCGAACCTGCTGATCAGCGGCGCCCTGGCGGATGCCGGATATGAGCCGTTCGAACTGTTCGACTTCACGCCCCTGGGGCTGATCATCCTGATCACCGGTTCGCTGTTCGTCGCTTACATCGGCCGCCACCTGTTGCCGAGCAAGGCTGCGGAAAAGGATGCGGCGCGCAGCGTGCGCGATCTCGAAGCGCAATACGGTCTGCACGAGCGCATGTTCCTGTTGCGGGTGCCGGCCGGGTCGGTGGTGGTAGGCCGCACGATCGACGACGTGGGGCTCGAGTGGTCGGCCGGTCTCATCATGATCGCGCTCATGCGCGGCGGCAGCACGCGGTCGTTACCACCACGAGACACGCGCCTGGCGGCCAACGACCTGCTGCTGGTGCAGGGGCGCGCGGATCGCTTCGATGCCATGGGCAAGTGGGGCGACCTCACGATCGAACGCGAAGCACCGCTGCTGAAAGACAAGCTCATCGATCAGGTGGAGATGCGCGAACTGCAGGTGGCGGAAGGGTCGCGCCTGGTGGGTGAACCGCTCCGGCACGCGGAGTTTCGGGCCCGTCATACGGCCAACGTGCTGGCGATACGGCGTGGCAACGATGTGCGGCGACGGCGCCTCGCCGGCATGACGATCGCAGTGGGCGACCGCATGCTCGTGCAGTGCGATGCAGACCACGTGCCCAAGCTCGAGGAATCGAACGATTTCGCCACGGTCGCCAAGCTTACGCGCGAAGAACTCTCCGAGATCTATCACCTCGAAGACAGTGCGTTCGTCATTCACGTGCCGCGCGAGTCGGACGTTGCCGGGCTCACCCTCGGTGCCACGCGACTCGCCGATGCGTTCGACTTCCGTCTGCTCGGCATCTTTCGCGATGGGGCTGTGAAGCTGCTGCCACCGTCGGACGAAGTGGTGCAGGGCGGCGATCTGATCATCGTCGAAGGCCGGCAGGAAGACATCGACGTGCTGCGCGGCTTGCAGCAGCTCGATGTGGAGTACGACGCCACGCCGCACCTGCACCTGCTCGACTCGCAGTCGCTGCAGCTGGTCGAGGTGACGCTCGACCCCCACTCCGAACTCGCGGGCCGCGTGGTCGACGATGTGAACTTCCGCCAACGCCTGCAGCTCGAGCTGGTGGCGATCTGGCGCAACGGTCGCCCGCTGCGCAGCGAACTCGGTCAGCAGAAGTTGCAGCTCGGCGATGCATTGCTGCTGCTCGGACCCCGCGAGCGCCTCTCGCTGCTCAACAACGACCCCGACTTCATCGTGTTGACTCCGATCAGCGCACCGGAGATCGACACGTCCAAAGCGCCGATCGCGGCTGGTCTCATGTTGTCCGTGATCGGGGCGGTGCTCGTCGGTTGGCTGCCGATCTCCATCGCTGCGATCGTTGGGGCCACGCTCATGGTGCTGACGAAGTGTCTCACCATGGAAGCTGCGTATCGGGCGATCGAGTGGCGTTCGATCTTTCTGATCGCGGGGATGTTGCCGCTCGGCATCGCGATGGAGCGCAGTGGTGCCGCCACACTCGTGGCCGAGAGCGTGATGCGTGCGCTCGGTGACAGTGGCCCGTGGGAGGTGATCGCGGGGCTCTACGCGATCACCGCGCTGGCGACCATGATCGTGCCGACCGCTGCACTCGTTCTGTTGATGGCACCGATCGTCGTTTCCGCCAGCACCGAACTCGGCGTGGCACCGTATGCACCGATGATGGCGATTGCCATGGCGGCTTCCGCCAGTTTCACCTCTCCGATCTCGCATCCGGCCAACGTGCTGGTGATGGGTCCGGGCGGTTATCGTTTCGTCGACTACCTGAAGCTCGGTGTGCCGCTGACGCTCGTGGTGTTCCTGGTGGTGGCGGTGTTCCTGCCACTGTTCTGGCCATTGCAGATGCTTTAGCGCAGAGATGCTTTGAGGATCAAAGGAGAACGAGTTGGACTGGTCAGGTGTGATTGCGGTCGCGGCAACGCTCTTCTTCGTCATGGACCCGCTCGGGAACATCCCGATATTCAACGCGGTGCTCGCGCGTTTCGAGCCGCGCCGCCGCGCGCGCATCGTCGCACGCGAACTGATCTTCGCCCTGATCATCCTGTTGGGCTTTCTGTTTGCAGGGAACGTCGTGATGGCGTTCCTGGGGCTCAGTCAGCCCACGTTGAGCCTCTCGGGCGGCATCCTGCTGTTCATCATTGCGCTGCGCATGATCTTCCCGCGCGCCGGCGGCGCCGAGAACGACGACGTCGAAGATCCGTTCATCGTGCCGCTTGCCATCCCGCTGGTGGCAGGCCCGTCGACGCTCGCGGTCCTGCTCCTCTTGTCATCGTCGCAACCCGAGCGCATCTGGGATTGGTGCACGGCGCTCGTGATTGCGTGGGTGGCGACCACAGTGATCCTGGCTTGCTCGCCATGGCTCATGAAGGTGCTCGGCGATCGCGGCGTGCGCGCGCTCGAGCGCCTGATGGGCATGCTGCTGGTGCTGCTCGCGGTAGAGATGTTTCTGGACGGGCTGGCGGCGTTCTACAGAACCCTCGTCGCGAGCTGACCATTCGAGCGCCCTTGGACGGTGTCGTTAAAACCCGAACAGAGCTTGTGGGAGCGGCCGAGCGCCTTGCCCGCGAATGAGTCAATGATTTCCTTGCGTACGTTCGCGCCCAAGGGCGCTCCCACGGGGGCTTCGATGACTCTTTGCGACACTCTCCCTAGGTCGCGATAGCTCGCTGGTTCAGCAGGCTGATTCACCAGGAAAGCATCGCGAGCACGGCTCGCTCCCACAGAGTCTTCGTTCAGCGGTTCGATCGGAGCGATTGTAGGAGCGACCCTAGGTCGCGATAGCTCGCTCCTACGCCAGACTTCGATCAATCGTCTTCTTCGCTGCTGCCCGCGCAACGCAGGTCGGGGATGGCGAGTTCGATCACCTCCTCCAGACGCTCGACCAGCGTGATCTGCATGTCGGTGCGCACGCTGTCGGGCAGTTTCGCGAGATCGGCTTCGTTGTCCTTCGGCAGTACCAGACGGCGCTTGCCGGCGCGGTGCGCCGCGAGCACTTTCTCCTTGATGCCGCCCACCGGCAGCACGAGTCCCGACAGGGTGAGCTCACCCGTCATGGCGAGCGCCGGGTCGACGGGCTTGCCGCTGTAGGCGGACACCAGCGCGGTCGCCATGGTGATACCTGCGCTCGGACCGTCCTTGGGTACCGCGCCCGCCGGAACGTGAATGTGCACGCCATACTTTTCGATGCGCTTGCGCGAGATCCCCAGGGCTTCTGCAGCCGACCAGATGTAGCTGCGGGCGGCCTTGGCGGACTCCTGCATCACATTGCCGAGTTGTCCGGTGAGCGTCACCTTCTCGTCTTTGTTGGTGAGCACCGCTTCGATGTAGAGCACGTCGCCGCCCGCTTCCGTCCACGCGAGACCGGCGGCGACACCGGCCGGCTGGCCCTCGCGGGCCTTGTCGGATTGAAAGCGCATCGGCCCGAGGAGTTCGGGCAATGCCGCATCGGTGATGGGCGGCAGCGGTTGCTCGGCGGTTATCCGTGTTTCGAGCACCTGACGGGCGCGCTTGCGCGCGAGCCGGCCGATGGTGCGTTCGAGATCGCGCACACCGGCTTCACGGGTGTAGCGGCGCATGATCGTGGTCAGCGCGTCTTCGGGAATGTCGAGCTGAGTGTCCTTGAGACCGGTCTCGGTGCGCTGTCGCGGAATCAGGTACCGGCGCGCGATCTCGCGTTTCTCGATGTCGCTGTAACCGGTGAGTTCCATGATCTCCATTCGGTCGAGTAGCGGCCGCGGTATGCCTTCGAGCGTGTTGGCGGTGGTGATGAAGAACACCTTCGACAGGTCGAACGGCAGGTTCAGATAGTTGTCTCTGAATTCCTTGTTCTGCGCCGGGTCGAGAATTTCCATCAGCGCAGCCGCCGGATCGCCGCGGAAATCGCGGCCGAGCTTGTCGATCTCGTCGAGCATGAGCAGCGGATTGCTGACGCCGGCACGGCGAATCGCCTGAATTACGCGGCCGGGCATGGCGCCGATGTAGGTACGGCGATGACCGCGGAGTTCCGCTTCATCGTGCAGGCCGCCGAGCGACAGGCGCTCGAACTTGCGACCCATGGCGCGGGCGATGGACTGGCCGAGCGACGTCTTGCCCACCCCAGGTGGGCCTACGAGACAGATGATGGGGGCCTTGGCAGCGGCGTTCAGCTGCATCACCGCGAGGCTTTCGAGGATCCGGTCTTTGACGTCCTCCAGGCCGTAGTGGTCTTCGTCGAGCACGGTCTTTGCGTGATCGAGGTCGAGCGCATCC
>JBFKCZ010000059.1:0-9858 GCA_041620035.1 Pseudomonadales bacterium | reverse complement strand
CACCAGGCCACCAGCGCTGGCACGACGCCTGCCACGAACCAGCGAGTCATGCCGCGCCCGTCGGCCACCGACATGGCGAGTCCCCAGTGCACCGCACCCATGAACGCGAGGATCGTCGCCGCATACCCGACCAGCAGATCCGCAACGACCCGGTCGTGCACTGCCGGCACCAGCCACAATGCAGCGGCACCGGCGACGAACGGAATCAGCCCGGCCCCGCCCAGCCACCTGGCGGCCGTCGGCACCTGCGCAAGCGCTTGACGATCGTTCGACGACATGGTGCCTCGATGAGTCCCTAGACGAGATGCCTGCCGCCGTCCAGCGCCAGCACGCGCCCCGTTACATACTGGCTGTCCAGCAGATAATCGATCGCGTGCTGGAACTCGTCCAGGCCGGCGGCGCGCTGCATCAGGCTCTTGCCGAGCGCCCTGCGGCGATATTGCGGGTCGTCGTCGTCGTTGAACATCACCAGCGCCGGAGCGAGGCTGTTCACCTTCACCTTCGGTGCCAGCCTGGCGGAGAACGAGTAGGTGAGGTTGTCTTGCGCGGCTTTGCTCGCGGCATAGGCGATGTGATGCCGGCTGCCGCGACTGCTCACGTAGTCCCCGACGTGGATGATGTCGGAGTGCGTGTGCCTGCTGGCCGTGAGCAGTGGGGCCAGCGCCAGGTTGAGCAGGTACGGCGCGTACACGTGAACCTGCATCATGCGGTGCATCGTCTCCGCCGCCGGCTGCTCGTGATCATCCGCCAGCCAGTCCGAAGCGTTGTGGACGATCGCCCGCAGGCGGTCGTGAGTGTGAGAAAGCTCGTGCACCAGTGCGCGTAACTGACTATCGTCGGCGAAGTCGCACCGGTGCAGTTCGGCGCCCTTCCGCCGCAACTCATCGACACCGGGCCGCTCGCTCCTGTAGGTGCCGATCACCGGTATGTCGCGGGCCAGCAGGTTGAGCGACAGGCCAAGGCCCAGGCGCTTTCCCACACCCGTGATCAGGATCGGCTCGGCGGTCATCGGGCGAGAAACTCGACGCGTGAGTGACTGCTTTCCAGGAAGCAGCCGCCCACGGCGGTGGTGCTGGTGCTCGAGCCGCCATCCATTACGCCGCGTGACTTCACGCAGTAGTGCGTGGCGTCGATGCCGACCGCGACGTCGTCCGTCTGCAGCAACGTCTGCAGGGCGACCATGATCTGGCGGGTCAAGCGCTCCTGGACTTGAGGTCGCTGGCTGAAGAAACGTACGATGCGGTTGATCTTCGAAAGACCGATGACCTGCCCCGCGGGTACGTAGGCTACCCTGGCGAATCCGTCGATCGTTACAAAGTGATGCTCGCAGGTGCTGGTCAGGGCGATATCGCTCACCTTGACCATCTCCCGCGCGCCGAACTTGTTGTCGATCAGCGCCACTTTAGGGAACTGGTGATAGTCCAGCCCGGAGAAGATCTCGTTCACGTACATCTTGGCGATGCGGTGTGGCGTTTCCCGCAGGCTGTCGTCCGTCAAGTCGAGGCCGAGCGTGCCCACCACCTCGGTCATCAATCCCTTGATGCGCTGGTACTTCTGCTTGGCGTTCAGCCCGCTAGAGGCCATCGGTGTCTCCAGACCTTGCTCCACCAGTGCATCTCTGACCCGCCTGGCCTCGGGGCTGAGGTCACGTTCGTTATCGGGGGCAAGCAGAACAGGGTTCGCGGTCATCTCAATTCTCCCGGCGGCTGCGACCAGCGGCAGCGTCGTAGTCCAAAGTCAGCGAAACGGAGTCGGCAAAACGTAAGGCATGGGGCTTGGCAACGCACACCCGGGCGCGTCGCGTGCGCGGGTCCTCGCTGCAGATCGCGAGCACGTCCGCCACCAGCTTCTCGAGCAACAGGAAACGCCCGCTTTCGACGTGCCTGATCACCCGCTTGTTGATCGCCTTGTAGTCGAGAGCATCCTCGACGCGGTCCGCGATCACGCCGGCGCCGGGCGCGTAGGCGATTTCGATGTCGATGACGACAGCCTGCTGCTTGGTTCTTTCCTCGGCGTTGAAACCGATGAACGTACGCAACCGCAGGCTGCGCACGTTGATCTGTGCATCGTGCACGGGCACAGCCGCGGCGGGGATCGCCGTGCGCTGTGCTCCGGGCGAGGCTCGCGGGGGCAACCGGTCGGGCGTCGAAACGCCGGTGTCGAGGCAATCGGGGTGTTCCATTTCTCTCGCTACGTCGTTCGCCAGGGGTCAGTCGTCACCCAGTGTTCTGCTCACCCGCCATTACCTGCGCCGGGCATGCCCCGCCCGGGTCGGAGGTTTCACGTACTCGATCGCGTCTCCGGGAGGCGCTGACCCTGGGCGGCACCGCCGCCGGTGTTTCGACCGGCGGCGACCTCGCGCCCCGGACGCACCTCGGCGAGCCAGGCACTGAGCTCTCTATGTCTAACTAACACATAGACAAAAATTAGACGGTAGTTTGATTTTCCTCTTTACGATTGTCAACGTCTAATTGTTGCGGTTTTTCAGGATGGCCGCTCTCGCGCCCGGTCGGCGCGCGCCGGTGTCAACAACGCCTGTTTGTCGGGGTACCGGGTATCGTCAGCGACAGCCGCTGGCGCGGGTTCTGCAACAGACCAGTGAGCCGGGCGCGAATCGGCCGTCGCGCACGCAAACGGCCTCGGCGACGACGATCGAGTGGGGGGCGAGGGCGAGTGAGCGCGCAGGGGATGGCGAGCTGCCTGGCGCTGGCCGCCCGACACCGCCGCGGGGCGACGCCGGGCCAAGGGCCGGCTTCAATACGACGTGGCCGGCAACTCCACGACACGCCTCCTCGAGTTCGCCACGCCGGGCGATCTCGTGCACTCGCAGCGTCGGGACCGATCGCCTCGCCCACGGTGAGTGGGGATTGGGGCGACCACGGCGTAGCGCGACGGATGGCAAGATGCTGTCGCTGCCGTTCAACTCATCGACGCCGGTGCTGTGGGTGAACAAGTTGACCCGCAAGGGTCCGGGGGGTCGAATCCCTCCCTCTCCGCCATGAAAACAACGGTTTATCTACTTTTTCAAGAACTCATCGCAATCCGTAGCTGGCGTTTTTTGGGACTGAACACCCGATCGTCGACCAAATCGTCGCCGATGTCCGCGGTGTCGACATCGCCGACTGTCGGGGCTGAGCGGTTGCCCGAAGGCAAGGCACCGATCACCGTCGACAACGAGTCGATCAATATCCGTCACGTCTTCGCGACGGCGCGCAAGGAGTGGGGCGTCGAGTGCCCGGCAGCACGGCCGTTCAACCCTTCACGCTGCCTGCCAGCAGGCCTTCGATAAGGTGCTTCTGTCCGAAGAGATAGATGCAAAGTGCCGGGATGATGGAGAGCACGATCCCCGCCAGGACCACCGAAATGCTGCCGGTCATCTTGTAGTCGCGAAGCGCCACGATCCCGAGCGGGACGGTGAAGTTGGAGTCAGTGGACAGCAGGATGAGTGGACGGAAGAATTCGTTCCAGTGGTAATTGAAGGCCAGAATGCCGAGTACCACCATGCCCGGTGTGCCCAGCGGGAAGTACACTCTCCAAAAGATCTGCCACTGGGTGCCGCCGTCGATGATCATCGCTTCTTCGAGGACCGACGGGATACGCAGGTAATACTGGCGCATGAGGAAGGTGCCGAACGCGCTCGGTATCGCGGGAAGGATCAGCCCGGTCAGCGTGTCATGCAGCCCCATGTTGAACAAGAGTATGTAGATTGGGATGATGGTCACCTGGATCGGAATCATCATCGTGGCCAGGACCAGCCAGAACAGCACGTCCTTGCCAGGAAACTTCAAGCGGGCAAAAGCGTAGCCTGCGAACGCGCAGAAGAAGATCTGTCCGAAAGTGACGAAGAAGCACACCACGAAGCTGTTCTTCATCATGTGCAGGAAAGGAACGTTGGCCGAGGCTTGAGAACCGACGAATATGCCTTCTTTCTCCAAGTAGTAACTGAACAGCACCTCGTAGTAGTTCTCCCAGCGAAAATCGGTCGGCAACCACTTTGGGGGAAGCGAATAAGACTCGACCGGCAGGCGCAGCGACGTCGATACAACCCACAGTAGCGGGACGAGGATCACAACTGAGATCGCGACCAGGTATAGGTACACGGCCGCCTGGCCGCGGTAGTCCCTGAGCCTATTCATAGAACACCCACTTCTTCTGGGCCCAGAACTGGAGCATCGTCGCGACGAAGATCACGGCGAACAGTGCGATTGCCACTGCGGATCCGTAGCCGAACTCCAGATCCTTGAACGCCACGTCGTAGATCATCATCACGGCCGTGCGATTCGAGTCTCCCGGACCGCCACGCGTGAGCACATAAGGGTGGTCGAAGACCTGTACGGCGTGGATGAAACCGATGACGGAGGCGAAGAAGATCGTCGGGCTCACCAATGGCAGGTAGAGATACCAGACTTTTCGCCAGCCCGTGATTCCGTCCACGTCTGCCGCATCGAGAACCTCCGTCGGTAGCGTCGAGAACGCGCCCAGGAACAGGATGAAAGTGAAGCCCACGTGCTGCCACGTGTACACGATGGACGTCGTCAGGAGCACAACGTCGCTCGAACTCACCCAGGGTACGGTCGGCAGGCCGATTATCGACAGGTAGTAGTTGACGATGCCGAAGTCCGTGTTGAAGAAATAGGCCATGAACACTGACACCGTTGCTCCGGACATCAGTAGTGGCATGAAGAACACGGAACGGAAAAAGAATCTGAAATACTTGTTGAGGACATTTCGCATGCACAGGGCAAGGGTGAATCCGAGCAAGTTCTGCAGTACGACCACAACCACCCCGAACACGAACGTGTTCTGGAAGACGGTCCGCGCGACCGGGTCTTCCGCGAGCCAGCGGTAGTGCTCGATCCCTGCGTATTTCATCGGGCTGAGGATGTCCCAATAAAAGAGGCTGAGGATCATGGAGAAAGCGATTGGTCCGGCGGTAAAGACCAGAATTCCGATGATCGTCGGGGCAACGAACAGATAACCGAGGATCGTTTTCGTACGGCGCAGCGAAGCGACGTCGATCATTGCTGGTTCACGACCAGGTCGGTGTCCGGGTCGATCAAATGCATGTGATCCATGTGTGCCGTGAAGCGCATTCGCGCACCCTCGCCGGCGACGGATCGGGGGGTGGCACGCCCGCAGACCTCCCTGCCATTGATTTCGATGAAGACCATCGTGTCGACACCCAGGGGTTCGAGCACGCTTACATCGGCGCTGAAATCGCAATCGCCCTCGCTGACGTGCGGCCGCTGCTCGGTTATGTGCTCGGGCCGGATCCCGAACAGCATCTCGCGTCCGGCGAAAGGCTGGTACAGCTCGTAGCGGCCCCCCGGGGCGGGTAATCTCAGATCGTCGTCGAGGTCGAGCCACACCTGCGCGCCTTCGCGTCGAACCTGGCAGGGAATGATGTTCATGGAAGGCGAGCCGATGAACTCGGCCACGAAACGGCTGACGGGCCGATCGTACATCTCCTGCGGCGGCGCCATCTGCTCGATTTGCCCGGCGTTCATCACGACGATACGGTCCGCGAGCGTCATGGCTTCGACCTGGTCGTGTGTGACGTAGACCACCGTGGTCTGGACGCGGCGGTGGATTTTCTTGATCTCGGTTCGCATCTGCACACGCAGCTTTGCATCGAGATTCGACAGCGGCTCGTCGAACAGGAATACCGCGGGGTTGCGGACGATCGCGCGGCCCATGGCCACGCGTTGTCGCTGACCGCCCGAGAGTTGCTTCGGCCGCCGATCCATCAGGTCCTCGATCCCGAGGATCTCGGCCGCGGCCGCCACACGCGCGCTGATCTCCGCCTTGGAGAGCTTACGCAGCGTCAGCGCGATCGACATGTTCTGGAATACGTTCATGTGCGGATAGAGCGCGTAGTTCTGGAAGACCATGGCGACATCCCGATCCTTGGGAGCCACGTCGTTCACGACCCGGTCGCCGATCACGATCTGGCCGTCGGTGACGTCTTCCAACCCTGCGATCATCCGCAGGGTCGTGCTCTTCCCGCAGCCTGAAGGTCCGACCAGCGCGACAAACTCGCGCTGCGCGATGTCGATATCGATGCCGCGAACCGCTTCGACCCCCTCGAAAGTCTTGCGGAGCGACCGAAGTTGAATGCTGGCCATTGACACTCGCCGAACTAAATCCCATGGTGGGACTTATAGGCTATGGATATACTCTTGTCAATCGTTCCAGGAATTGACACTTTGACCCCACAACCCACGATCGGCAACGAGTTTCGAGGAGGCAATCAGGGCGGCCTCAAGGAGTTCAACGAGCGGTTGGTCCTGCATGTGATACGACGTTCGGATGGCATTCCCGGTGCCGACATCGCCCGCCAGACGGGCCTCAGCGTGCAGAGCGTGTCGCGGATCGTCAACCGCCTGCTCCACGACCAACTTCTCGTCAAGCAGAACCGACGACGCGTCAAGGGTAAGGTCGGGCAGCCGTCGGTTCCGATATCGCTCAATCCGGACGGCGCTTACTCCATCGGGGTCAAACTCGGTCGACGCAGCCTCGACGTGCTGGTGGTCGATTTCGTCGGCAACATCCTGCGCCAGATCACGGAGCGCTACGAATACCCCGATCCCGCCCGCGTCCTGCCCCAGGCGAAAGCGAACGTCACCCGCGTGCTGCAACTTCTCGCGCCGAGTCAACGCGAGCGGGTGGTCGGTATCGGCGTCGCTGCGCCGTACGGGCTGGGCGACTGGCCACAGGAACTGCACGGCCCACCCGCGGTGCTTGCTCAATGGCGCGAGATCGACCTCAGGCGGGAGATCGCCGACAGTCAGGCTTTGCCGGTATGGTTCGAGCACGACGCGAAATCGGCCTGCCTCGCAGATCTGCTGATGCACCGGGACGCCCCGCGCTTCAACAACTACCTGTACATCTTCGTCGGCACCATCATCGGCGGCGCCACCGTACTCGACGGCTTGTTGCACCGTGGGCCTAGCGGCTTTTCCGGCGCAGTGGGACCGATTCCGATCCCCAGCACCTTCGACCCGAAGTCGGACCATAGCCATGGCCCGACCGTACCCCTGCTGCAGTGCGCATCGCGCTACCTTCTCGACGAGCGCCTTCACGACCTGGGGCTCGACTCCCAGGCGATCGTCCCGCCGTCCGGCGATGAAATATCTCCCTGGGCCTGCGAGAGCGCGCGCCAGGCGATAGACGAGTGGATCGAAACCTCTGCCGCGGCGATTGCCGTGGCTATTCATTGCGCGATCGGCACGCTCGACTTCGAGGGTGTCGTGATCGACGGCGCGCTACCGGCCAGCATCGTGAGGCGGCTGACCGACCTGGTCGAACGCCACCTCGACACGTTCTCGTTCACCGGCCTGGTGCGACCGCGTCTGGCCGCGGGCACTCTCGGTAACGACGCGCGCGCACTGGGCGGAGCGATACTGCCCCTGTACTGGAGTTTCGCACCCAACAAAGAGGTCGTGCTCAATTGGCAGGGCAGCGTTCCCGCCGCGGTGGTTGGCGCTCAGCGATAGATGCTGCGCATCTGCCAGCAATCGAGCACGATCAGCTGCGAAGGGCGGTTTCTGGAAATCAGCGACACGCCTACGCTGTCAGTGCGGCCCGGATAGACCCTGACGGCAAGGCATTGGCGGCCATTCACGAACACTTCCACGACGCTGCGATCGACGAGAATCCTCAGTTCCAGCGCCGCTCCGGGCTCGATCAGCACAGGCGCGCATTCGGGCGGCCGCGCCAGCACGTCAGGCAAGACCGACGCATGGGATGTGTCGATGCAGACGATGCTCTCGTGGCGTACCGGAGTCGACAAGGCGGTGGACATCACCCGATTGGCTCTTGCATCGTTCGCAAGAGGCTCGCGATACCGGTTACCTCTGCGGCTGTAGAAGCAGACGCGCGTGTACTCTTCCTTGCCTGCGGAGCGTAGCAGGTTCACTTCCAGCATCGACGACGGCGCGGGCACAACCGACATGATCATCTCGATCGTGTTACCTCGAACGGCATCGAGCACGATCTCCTCGTTGGCCGGCAGGACCATCGACGTGACTCGGACATGGTCCGACCTGAGCGATTCGATGGCCTCGATCGGCTCTACGGCGACTTCGTTCTGTGCGACGAGCCTGAGTCGCCTCGGCAGGGTGATGATTTGGTCCCAGTTGCCCTCTGTTCCGGTCTTGTCCCCGTTGTCAGGCGTGTCGAAGAAGTCCTTCAGGAAACCTTCGGCGGGCGCGGTGGGCTTGGCCGGGTTCATGTTGAACAGCACGACCACGCTGCCGTCGTCGTCCGCCGCCGCCGAGGGCGCATGCACGCCACCGGGGAACGTGGCGCCGAAGTTCCACCGCCCGTGGCTGTCCGCTACGAACCGGTCGCGTTCTCGGTCGTAGTCGCCAAGGAGATACTGGGCACCGCGCATGTGGCTGAAGAACAGCAATAGGTGCCGCCCGCCGATCGGCAGAAAGTAGGGGCAGGCACCGTCGTCGCCGAGGGCGGTGAAACGATCGCCCTCGACGAACGGGTGGAGGTACTCCCAGTGCTGCAGATCGGTAGAACGGAACAGGTAGTTGGCGGCGGCGTGACGGCCGGGATACTTCATCGGCTCCAGGCCCGCCGAGAGGGCGTAATACGCGCCGTCTTTTTTCCAGATGCACGGGTCGAATACCCCGTAGGGTTTCGGCGCTTCGTCGCTGCGGCCGAACGGTATCACCGCGTGCCCGGTCAACTTGAGCCAGTTGAGCAGAAGGGGATCGCTCGAAACGGCCACCATGTTGCCGATTTCAGTGCCGTGATACATGGCGATCACGCGATCGTCCTCGACCAGAGTTGTGCCCGAGTAGCAATCGTTCTCCGGTCCGGGGTAGAGCGCGTACGGGAGATCGCGCCAGTGCACGAGATCGTCGCTGACCGCGTGCCCCCAGTGCAGGCGCGGATCGTCCGGTGGCCGCGCTTGGTAGAACAGATGCCACAACCCCCGCCAGCGGCACAGCCCGTTCGGGTCGTTCAGGGTATTTTCCGGGTTGACGTAGTGGTAGACCGGTCGGTGCGGATCGCTCGACAGAGCGGCACGGCTGGCCGCCATCCGTGCCGCGATCGGATCGGTCTTCAGCTGCGCTTCCTGCGCCTCCAGGACATCGGCGAAGCGCGTTCTGGGCACCCGGGATTCCGAGAAGTACTTCGTTGACATACGGCCTGGTTTCCGATTACGCGCGGAGCGCGGTTGGCCGCCGCCTGCGCCGGTTTGCGAATGCAGTCAGGCTCAGGGCTACGTCTTGGCGCACCCCCGCGACCGGCGCAGGCTGTCCGCGAGATGTCAGGATTTGTACATCGGATCGTACTTGCGCTGGATTCGCTCGAGATCCCGCTGCAGCTGGTCGAGAGCGGCCTTGGGCGTCATGTCACCGGTCATCGCGAGCCCTGTGTACTTGGTGAAAGCCCGAGTCATGGGGTTCGATGACGGTGGCGCAGGGATCGGCCCGGTATCCGGAAACTTGTCGAACGTGTCGTAGAACACGTGCCAGTGTTTCGGGCCGGTGTAACTGTAGCGCAGCTCGTTCATCAAGGATCGGCGAACCGGGGTGGTGATATTGCCCGACAGGAACGGGACCTGCCATTCGTAGGACGAGGTGTGCTTGATGAACTCCCAGGCCAGGTCCTTGTACTGGCATTTGTCCATCATCAGGTAGCCTTCGGCCCCAAACTGATGCCGCTGCGACTTCCACTTCGGGAAGAAGCAGACGTCGAAGTCGTCCGGCTTCATACCCTGCCCGCTCAGCGCCCCGGCCCAGAATCCGCCGGCGGGCGTCATACCGAGGCGGTTGCTGGCGTAGAATCCGGTCAACGTAGCCCCATCGCCGAGCGCTGTCGTGGGCGTGATTCCCT
>JBFKCZ010000058.1:0-9912 GCA_041620035.1 Pseudomonadales bacterium | reverse complement strand
GGCCGTCCGGATCGTCCGCCTGGCGGCACCGTATGCACCGTTCCCGCCGGAGATGCGCGCGGAAACCGACGTCCTCGAGATCATTCGCACCTGGCAGTTCCGCAGGAATCACTACAGCTCGAGCTCGTAGCCGGGGCCCGGCGGCACAAAACGAGGCCTTGGGAGCGGGATTGGCCGTTCGCGGGCAAGTCGCCCGGCCGCTTGCGGGCGAGCCCCGCTCCCACAACACGGGGTAGACTGCCCGCATGACGCTAACCACCTGCCTCAAGCACCATTTCCTGCTCGCGATGCCGGGTTTGACCGCCGACTACTTCGGCAACTCGATCACGTACATCGCCGAGCACAACGACGATGGCGCGCTGGGCTTCATGGTCAACCGGCCGCTGGCGCTGAGCCTCGGGGATCTTCTGGCGCAGCTCGGTATCGAGTCGCACGGCGATCTCGTCGCCCCTGTGCTCGAAGGCGGCCCCGTGAAGACCGAGCGCGGTTTCATCCTCCATTCCGACGACAAGCAGTACGAATCGAGCGTTGCGCTGGGTAATGGCGTGATGCTGTCCACCGCGCGCCAGATCCTCGAGGCAATCGGCGCTCGCACGGGTCCCGATCGGTTTCTCGTGGCCCTGGGCTACGCGGGCTGGGAAGCCGGCCAGCTCGAGCAGGAGCTCGCGGAAAACGCCTGGTTAACGTGCCCGGCTTCGCGGGAGATCCTGTTCGACGTGCCATTCGAGGAGCGCATCGACAAGGCGGCGCGCAGTCTCGGCATCGACTTCCGACTGATGTCGAGCCAAGCCGGACACGCGTGAGCACGGCGAATGTGTCGGGTCTGATACTGGCCTTCGATTTCGGACTCAACCGCATCGGTGTCGCATCGGCACAGCACGTCACGCGAACCGCGAGCCCCGTGACGACCGTCGGCGCAAGCCGCGGCGAGCCGGATTGGCAGGCGATCGATGCACTCGTCGCGCGGTGGCGCCCGTCTCACCTGCTCGTGGGGCTGCCCCTCAACATGGACGATACCGTGAGCGATATGGCCGAGCGCGCCCGGGCGTTTGCGGCTGCCCTCGAGGGACGCTACGCACTGACGGTGACGATGGTCGATGAGCGGCTGACCAGTTTCGAAGCGCGCGGGTTGAGCGCCGATCCGGCGGCACGGCATGCCGTAGCGGCTTGTCTGATCGCGGAAACCTATCTCAATCAGCGTTGATGACTCGCAGCCCGGGTGGGCTGCGTTCGTTCGCTCCCGGAACCGTTGTGGGAGCGCCCTTGGGCGCGAACGGATCTAGGAGATTTGGCTATTCGCGGGCAAGCCCGCTCCCACATGCTTCGATCAAGCTTTTGCGCGAATGGGCCCCCCGCCCCCACAAGCTCCGATCAGCGACGATAGCTGAACGCCGCTTCGCTCTCTTCGAGGGTCAGGTTCACGCCTTCCATCGGATCGGTCTTCGCGTCTTTGCCGAGCTTGATCATGAGCCGCAGATCGTTGGCGGAGTCGGCGTGCGCGAGCGCCGCGTCGTAGCTGATCTCGCCCGCTGCATACAGCTTGTACAGCGACTGATCGAAGGTTTGCATGCCCTGCTCGGTGGACTTCGACATCAGCTCCTTCAGCAGGTGCACTTCGCCTTTGCGGATGTGATCGGCCATGAGCGGCGTGTTGATCAACACTTCCACCGCAACGCGTCGGCCCTGCCCGTCCACGGTCGGAATGAGCTGCTGGGCGACGATGGCCTTCAGGTTCAGGGAAAGGTCCATCCAGATCTGGTCGTGACGATCGCTCGGGAAGAAGTGAATGATGCGGTCCAGCGCCTGGTTGGCGTTGTTCGCGTGAAGCGTACACAGGCAGAGGTGACCGGTCTCCGAGAAGGTCACCGAATACTCCATCGTTTCGCGGGTGCGCACCTCGCCGATCATGATGACGTCGGGGGCCTGCCGCAGTGTGTTCTTGAGCGCGATGTCGAAACTGTCGGTGTCCACTCCGACTTCACGCTGCGTGACGATGCAGCCCTTGTGCTGGTGGATGTACTCGATGGGGTCTTCGATGGAGATGATGTGCCCCGTCGAGTGTTCGTTGCGATGGCCGATCATCGCGGCGAGCGACGTCGATTTACCGGTTCCCGTTGCACCGACGAAGATGATCAGCCCGCGCTTCGTCATCGCCAGCGTCTCGATGATCGTCGGCAGTCCGAGTTCGGCAACCTTGGGAATGTTCACCTCGATTCGGCGCAGTACCATGCCGATCAGGTTGCGCTGGTAGAACGCGCTGACCCGGAACCGCCCCAGGCCGCGGGTATTGATGGCGAAGTTGCATTCGTGGTCGCGCTTGAACTGGTCCTGCTGATCCTTGTTCATGACGCCGAGCACGATCTCTCGCGACTGCTCCGGCGACAGGGCGTTCTTCGAGACGGCGTAGAGCTTGCCGTTGATCTTCATCGTCGGCGGGCGGCCGGCCGTGATGAACAGGTCCGACGCGCCTTTCTCGACGACGAGCTTCAGTAGTTTGTCGAACTCCATCTCTTAACCTCTATCAGAAACTGTCGGGCATCTTCGCCCTTTCACGGGCCGTATCGCGACTGACGATACGCTTCTGTACCAACTCGTGCAGGCACTGATCCAACGTTTGCATGCCTACTGCCGCACTCGTCTGGATCGCGGAGTACATCTGCGCGACTTTGCCCTCGCGAATCAGGTTCCTGATTGCGGGTGTGCCGATCATGATTTCGTGGGCCGCGACGCGACCCCCGTTGACTCGCTTGAGCAGCGTTTGCGAAATGACCGCCTGCAGCGATTCCGACAGCATCGATCGGACCATTTCTTTTTCTTCGCCGGGAAACTGGTCGATGATCCGGTCGATGGTCTTCGACGCCGAAGTCGTGTGCAGCGTCGCGAACACCAGGTGGCCGGTCTCCGCCGCCGTGAGCGCCAGCCGTGTCGTCGTCAGGTCGCGCATCTCTCCCACCAGGATGATGTCCGGATCTTCGCGCAACGCAACACGGAGGGCCTCGCCGAACCCGTGCGTATCGCGATGCACTTCACGCTGGTTGACGAGACACTTCTTGCTCTCGTGGACGAATTCGATCGGATCCTCGATGGTGAGGATGTGGTGGTACTTGTTGTCGTTGACGAAGTCGACCATCGCGGCCAGCGTCGTACTCTTGCCGGAGCCCGTCGGGCCCGTCACCAGCACGAGCCCGCGCGGCGCCATGGAGATGTCCTTGAACACCTGACCCATGCCCAGATCGTCCATCGTGAGGACCTTCGACGGAATCGTCCGGAACACCGCACCCGCGCCGCGATTCTGATTGAACGCATTGACGCGGAATCGGGCGACACCTGGCACTTCGAACGAGAAGTCGGTCTCGTAGAACTCTTCGTAGTCCTTACGCTGCTTGTCGTTCATGATCTCGTACACCAGCGAATGCACTTCGCGGTGCTCGAGCGGTGGCAGATTGATTCGACGCACGTCGCCGTCGACGCGAATCATTGGCGGCAGTCCCGCCGAGAGATGCAGGTCGGATGCGCCTTGTTTGGCGCTGAATGCCAGGAGTTCGGTGATATCCATTAGCAGTCCTTTTCAGTCTGCGCCGGGCACTTTCTGCGCGCTGCGCGGGCCGGCATGTCTGTACGCTGCGCGGCCAGCGCGGCCCATCCGGCTTGGCCCAGTCCATCTGGGGCTTTGTATAGTATTACCACCCACTGGTCTTTCACATGGCCCTGGCATGGTCCCTTCGAGGCGCGTGGCCAAACTGCGACGTTGTTTGCACTCTCTCTATGCAATCCGTCAGTAACTCGATCGCACGCGTGCGCGAGCGGATTGCCGTTGCTGCGCGGGCGGCCGGCCGTGATCCGGCCGAGATCCAGCTGGTCGCGGTGGCGAAGACCCGCTCGGCGGACGAAATCCGCGATGCCGTGTTGGCCGGCGTACCGGACATCGGTGAGAACTACGTCGACGAAGCGCTGCCCAAGATCGAGGCGCTCACGGACTGCGTCGCGAGGTGGCATTTCATCGGGGCGATTCAGTCGAACAAGACGCGCCGCATCGCAACGCGCTTCGACTGGGTGCACACCGTCGACCGGCCCAAGATTGCGAGGCGTCTGTCCGAGCAACGCGACGCGAATGCGGCGCCGCTCAACGTCTTACTGCAGGTCAACGTGGACGAAGAGCCACAGAAAGCGGGCGCGAGCGTCGATGGTCTGTCAGAATTGGCGCATTACGTTGCGTCGCTGCCGCGACTGAATCTGCGTGGTCTGATGGCGATACCGCGCGAAACCGCAGACCTCGAGAAGCGACGCGCAAGCTTTCGTCGACTGGCAAAGCTCTTCGAGGAACTGCGTCCTGTGGAACCCAATCAATGGGATACGTTGTCGATGGGAATGAGCGACGATTTCGAAATCGCCATCGCCGAGGGTGCGACGCTCGTGCGCATCGGCACAGCAATATTCGGTGAACGCGTGGCCCACGCCCGATGACGAAGATCGCGTTCATCGGCGCGGGGAACATGGCGTCGAGCCTGATCGGCGGTTTGCTCCGTGCAGGTACGCCCGACGGTGACCTGATCGCTTCGGATCCTTCCGCCACCCAGTTGGCAAAGGTTGCCGAACTCGGTATCGAGACGACGCCGGACAACAATGACGCCGCCCACGGCGCAGACGCCGTCGTGCTCGCTGTAAAACCGCAAGTCATGAGCGCGGTGGTGAAGGGGCTTGCGGCGGCCCTGCCGCGCGATGCGCTGTTGTTGTCGATTGCCGCCGGCGTCACCACGCACTCGATCGCGAAGTGGACGCGCGGCGATGTCGCGATCGTTCGCTGCATGCCGAACACGCCCGCGTTGTACGGCGCTGGCATCACGGCTCTGTATGCGACTGCTCACGTCAGCCCGCAGCAACGACGCCTCGCCGCCGAGATACTGAGCGCGGCCGGGCAGGTGGTCTGGGTCGACGAGGAATCGCAGCTCGACGCGGTGACCGCGCTCTCCGGCAGCGGCCCGGCGTATTTCTTCTACCTCATGGAGGCGATGACGGCGGCTGGCGAGCGTCTCGGCCTCAGCGCGGACATCGCAAGCGCGCTGACCCTGGCAACCGCCTACGGATCGGCCGTCATGGCCCGCGAGTCGGGCACCGACCCGGCACAGCTTCGCGTGGGCGTCACTTCACCGGGTGGCACCACCGAGCGCGCCGTGCGCGTGCTGGACGATTCGAACGTTCGCGCTACGATCGAACACGCGATCGAACAGGCAGCGATCAGGAGCCGCGAGCTCGCCGAGCAGTTCGGCAAGTGATCGGTCGGCGGACCAACAATACGAACCGACAGGAGCTTTGATTCGGATGGGCAGTGCCGTCTCCTTCATCATCAACACGATCTTCGACATCATCTGCTTCCTGTTCCTTGCGCGCATGATCCTCCAGGCCAGCAGGGCGGACTTCTACAACCCCATCTCCCAGGGTGTCGTGAAGGCCACCGACCCGTTCTTGAAGCCGATCCGGCTTCTGATTCCCGGATTTCGCAACTTCGACATCGCCTCCCTCCTGGCGGCGTGGCTCGCGAAGTCGGTGGGCTTTGCGCTCATCGTCGGAATCGAAGCGGACATGCTTCCCGGCATTCCCTATGTGGCGCTCCGGGGTCTCTTCGAAGTGCTGCGCCTGCTGCTGACCGTGTACTGGTTCGCGCTGATCATCGTCATCGTGCTGAGCTTCGTCGCCCAGGGCACACGCCACCCGGCCGCACTCCTGCTGCATCAGATCACCGAGCCGATACTCGCCCCCGCCCGGCGACTGATCCCCCCCATGGGCGGGCTCGACCTGAGCCCGATCCTGGTCTTCATGGTGCTGATTCTGATCCGGGACTACCTGCTGCCCGCGATCTTCAATTCGCTGATCGCCTGAGCGAAGCGCGAGCCGCCGCCACGGGCGGCCCCTGGGTCGTCGCCACATTGCTGGGGCCCCGGGCGTTCTTTAGACTCCGCCCTCCCATGACGTCGCCAATCCCCAACGATTCGGTCGGAATCGTCGCGCCCCAACGCGCTGCGTTCGACGCGCCGTTGCGCCTGAAATGCGGCCGCGAGTTACCTCGCTTCGAACTCGTCTACGAAACCTACGGCCGGCTGAACGCCGCGCGCAGCAACGCAGTCCTCGTCTGCCATGCACTCTCCGGGCACCACCACGCGGCCGGATTTCATGAAGAGGATCTGACGAAGCAGGCCAAGCCGGGGTGGTGGGATGTGTGCATCGGCCCCGGCAAGTGCATCGACACCAATCGCTTCCACGTGGTGAGCCTCAACAACATCGGGGGATGCCACGGCAGCACCGGGCCGCGATCCACCGATCCCCTCACCGGCAAGCGCTACGGACCCGACTTTCCCCAGGTGACAGTGGCCGATTGGGTGGCGGCTCAGGCATGCCTGGCGGACCATCTCGGCATCGATCGATTCGCAGCGGTGGTGGGCGGAAGCCTCGGTGGCATGCAGGCCATGCAGTGGGCCATCGACTTCCCCGATCGAATCGCGCACGCGCTGCTCATTGCAGCCGCACCCCGTCTGTCCGCTCAGAACATCGCGTTCAACGAAATCGCGCGGCACGCCATCCTCACCGACTTGAGCTATCACGGCGGTCGTTACCTGGAAGCTGGAGACAATCCCGAGCGGGGCCTCATGCTCGCGCGCATGGTCGGTCACGTGACCTACCAGTCCGACGACGGACTGCGGGACAAATTCGGTCGCCGCATCCAGGCCAATGCCGCCACCGAAGATGCGCAGGACACGATGTTTCAGATCGAGAGCTACCTGCACCATCAGGGCCGGTCGTTCTCCCAGACATTCGATGCCAACACCTACGTGCTGATGACCCGCGCCCTGGACGAATTCGATCCGGCACGGGACTACGACGACGATCTCGTCAGCGCGCTTGCAGAGGCGACTGCGGACTTCTGGGTCTGCTCGTTCACCACCGACTGGCGCTTCTCGCCGGCACGGTCGCGCGAAATCGTCGATGCGCTGGTGAAGGCTCGAAAGAACGTCGTGAGCACGATCATCGACACACCGCATGGCCACGATGCCTTCCTGCTGCCGGTGCCCCGCTACCTCGATGTGTTCCGGGGCTACATGCAACGGGTCGCGGCCACGATCGAGTCGGCGCCGTGAGACCCGACCTCGAGATCATCGCAGACCTCGTGCGGCCCGGTGCGCGTGTGCTCGACCTCGGCTGTGGCAACGGCGAACTCTTGGCCCACCTTCGCGCCACGAAGGGGGTCAACGGCTACGGTCTCGAGATCGATCCCGACATGATCACGAACTGCGTGGTCAGGGGCGTGAACGTCATAGAACAGAATCTCGACGACGGTCTTTCGAACTTCCCGACTTCCAGCTTCGACCTGGTCGTCATGACGGAGACCCTTCAAGCCGTACGCCAGCCCGATCGGCTCATCGACGAGATGCTGCGCATCGGCCATGAATGCATTGTCACGTTCCCCAATTTCGGGCATTGGCAGTGTCGCGCCTATCTCGCGTCACGCGGGCGGATGCCGATTGCGCGTCATCTTCCGCACCACTGGTACGACACCCCCAACATTCATCTGTGCACGTTCGCCGACTTCGAGCATCTGTGCCGCGACAAACGTCTCGTGATCCACCGCCGGTTCGTCGTCGACACGCATTATCGAAACCGGCCCCTCATCAACCGCTTCCCGAATCTGTTCGGGACGATTGCCTTCTATCACCTGGGACGCGAAGCATGAGAATACTGATCGCCATCATGTTGTGGATCTCGAGTGCTGCGGCAAGCGGCGCCCAGTTCGTGGCCGTGGATGATCACGAGGTGCACTACGTGCTCGTCAACACGCTCTTTCTCGACGCAGAGATTGCCCATGGTTACGGCATCACGAGAGCAAAGGATCGCGCCATTGTGAATCTGTCAGTCATTGGTCCGGACCAGCGCCCACGCGATGCTGACGTCACAGGCACCGTGCGCAATCTCATCGGCCAGCTATCTGAACTCGACTTCCAGCGTATCGTCGACGGCGACTCCATCTACTTCATCGCGCCGATCAGGTTCACGGATCAGGATGTGCTGCGCTTCGAAGTCGAAGTCGCCACCAAGAACGGGCCGAAGGCCAGGGTCTCGTTCCAGGAGCGGATGTGGGTCGATTCGAAAAAGTAGTACTCGCAAGCGACAACGCGGGCAAGCTTTCCGAGTTCTCGGCTCTCCTGAAGGACCTGGACATCGAACTGATCGCACAGCGCGAACTCGGCATCGGCGCTGCGGAAGAGACCGCAATCACCTTCATCGAGAACGCACTCGCCAAGGCGCGCCACGCATCGGATCGGTCGGGCCTGCCGGCCCTGGCCGATGACAGCGGCATCGTCGTGGCCGCCCTGAATGGCGAGCCCGGCGTGCGCTCCGCTCGCTATGCGGGCGAACCCTCCGACGCCGCCGCCAACAATCGCAAACTCCTGGAGGCTCTGCAGAACCGCGCAGACCGTCGCGCTCATTTCTACTGCGCGCTCGTATTCGTCGCGCACGCGGCGGATCCCGCGCCGATCATCGCAACCGGCAGCTGGTTCGGCAGCATCGCGCCGGCCGTGAGCGGATCGGGTGGCTTCGGCTACGACCCGCTGTTCATCCCTTCGGGCAGTCGCGTGACCGCCGCCGAGCTTCCCGCGGCCGAGAAGAACCGGCAGAGTCATCGCGGGCAGGCGAGCGCCCGGCTGGTTTCGCAACTGCGCGCCGCGTGCGCCGAATGACGACGTCCATGGCCGACATCCCGGTGGGCGTCTACGTGCACTTCCCCTGGTGCGTGCGCAAATGTCCCTACTGCGATTTCAACTCTCACCCGCTGAAGGGCGAGATCCCCCAGGAGGCGTACACCGACGCGTTGCTGGCCGATCTGGCGCTCGATGCTGCTGCGATCGACGGCAGGCGCGTGTCCTCGATATTCCTCGGCGGCGGCACACCGAGTCTGATGGCGCCCGCATCGATCGCGCGGCTTCTCGACGGTGTTCGGAAGAGTGTGGATCTCGAGTCGAACGCGGAAGTGACGCTCGAGGCCAATCCCGGCACCGTCGACGAAGCCCACTTTCGCGGCTACGCGCACGCCGGCGTCAACCGTATATCGATCGGCGCCCAATCCTTCGACGCCAAGAGTCTCGAGCGACTCGGGCGAATTCACGGTGCGAACGAGATCGCGCGTGCAGTCGATGCGGCGCGCGCGGCCGGCATCGCTCGCATCAATCTCGACATCATGCATGGTCTGCCGGGGCAGTCTCTGGACGATGCCATGCAGGATCTGCGCAGCGCGATCGAACTCGATGTCGAGCACCTTTCCTGGTACCAGCTGACCCTCGAGCCGCGCACCGAGTTCGCCGCGAATCCACCGCAGCTGCCCGAAGAAGACACGTTGGCCGCGATCGAGGATGCCGGCTTCGATCTCCTCGGCGAGCATGGTTACGAGCGCTACGAGATCTCCGCCTTCACGCGCGGGGATTGCGCACGCCACAACGTCAACTATTGGACGTTCGGCGACTATCTGGGCATCGGCGCGGGCGCGCACGGCAAGATCACCTTTGCAGCCGACGAACTCGTCATCCTTCGCACCGAGAAGCCGAAGGCACCGGAGCGATACCTGCGCACAGCTGCGCCACTCCTGGGTCGACGATCGGCCGTCGCGCCAGGCGAGCGCGCGGCTGAATTCATGATGAATGCGCTACGTCTCACTGGCGGCGCCACGTGCGAAATGTTCGTCGAGCGCACTGGGCTTCCAATCACGGCAATCGCAGCAACCTGGCAGCGTCAGATCGATTTCGGGATGATGCGCCGCGATCGACTCGCGCTCACGGCACTCGGCCGGCGCTATCTCGACTCCGTCGTGGGCGCCTTCGTGTAGATCAGATCCCAGACGGGATGGCCGAGCCGGATACCCCGCTGCTC